>NZ_JAXKVW010000031.1 GCF_036172515.1 Flexistipes sp. | reverse complement strand
AACCTCCCCTAAATTAGGGGAGGAGTTTTATCTCCCCTCCTATCAAAGAGTTAGGAGGGGATTAAGGGGTGGTAAAATTTATAAGAATACATTATTCAAAGGTCTTCCCTCTGCGTCTCAACCAGCGATTAGCTCAACGTTTAAAAGCTTTACAGGTGGTTATTGTTGTCAGGCTGCGATAGTCGGTGAGGAGAAATCTCAGGCTTGTTCGAGACAGACCTCTCCGCTTCGGTTGGAATGACATTTTTACTACTTCCCAACTTCTCCACCTCACTATTTGACTAATTCACTTTTTAAGTGACTTTCAGAAGTTTACCCTTGGAGAGATTAATCTGCCGGATACCTTGAAATCTCTTTTCATCCCCGAGATATCGATATTGCCATTCAGATTGACGTTAGAATTGTAAAGACTGTTGTAATTAAGATAAACAATTCCGTTTAAGGATATCTTATTTTCCCCTGATGACTGAACTTTTTCAATTTTGAGCCTGTTTTTGTTCAATGTTAAACCGGCGGTTATTTTCCGGAAATTCAGGCTGGGGAAAACAGGTGTTGCCACAGACAGATTTGATAAAACTATATCCGCTTTACCCTGCATTTTTGCCGGGTTAATCCGGCCTTCAGCTCTGATTTCACCCTTCTTAACATATTCCTCCACTTGCGGAACCAGCCGGGCTATTTCCGAGACTGTCTGGTTTACTTTTATATCAACTGTTTTGCCGTTATATACGGCCGTTACATCCAAAGGGCTGTCTGCTGTGTGAGCAGATATAGATTTTGTAATAATGCTTAATGGCGAATAATCTATTTTAAGAGTCCCAAGGGATAGTTTATTTTTGTAAAAATATTCAATATTTTTTATGGTAGTCCCGAAAGGTGACGATTGGATTTGAGAATAATCAACAGGTATTCTGTTTTGGTTTATGGCGTTATTAAGGAAGTATTTTACAACGGTGTCATACGGGAAAAGAAACAGTGTGAAAATGAAGAAACTGAAAATAAAAGTTATTATCGAAACCAAAATTGTTTTTTTCATTATTGTTTCCCTATATCAATTGCCATGTTTGCCAGCTTGGGATTATCGTATCGCTTACTTATTGATAAATTGGTGACTATAAGGTTTGAAAATTTGTCAACCCGCTTAATAATATTTAAAATTTCATTCAGATTAAGACTTTCAATTTTCAGTGTAACCGCTTCGTTAAATTGTGATGAAGATTTGGGTTTTACCGAAATAATTTTGTTTTCGATATTGAGGGATTTTCCCATGTTCTGAACGAAAGTCAGCAGTCCGGAATTAAGTCTGCTTTCCGTAGAATCGCTGCTTCGCATTAACTTGAGCAGCTGTTCGGCTTCCACCACTTTTTCCTGAACTGTCTCAGTTTCATTCTTCATTGACTCAATTTTGCTCTGAAAAAATAAATGAGTCCAGTAAAAGAGAAGAAAGACCGCTCCTGCAGCTATGGTAAAATAAAGTAAAGTTTCTCTGTTATTATTGATTAGCTGTTTCATAAACTGACCCGTATTGAAAATTTGATTATTTCGCCGTCCTTATTCGTATTGATAATTTGAGCACTTTTGTCAAGATTGTTTGAGAGACTGCTTTCTATATCTTCCAACGTTTTCAGGTCCTTGGCTTCTCCGTTGATTTTAAGTTCTCCGGTTTTATAGTTCATGGAAACAACGGTGGTGCTTGCTGGTATTGATTGACTGAGTTTTTCCAGAAGATTGCTGATTAATGTTTTAGCTTCATTGGGGCTTCCTTTGGCCTTGTAGAGCAGCATACCGTAAGGATCAGCTGCGTCGGCTACGCCGGCGTTGCTGTAAATTGCCTGAAGATCGGAGCGTACGCTGTTTAAGATACTGCTGTATTTCATGTACTGAAAACTTTCCCCTGTAACAAACAGTCCGTAGGAAATAATCAATACAATTAAAACAGGAGCCAATTGTTTCAGGTAATATATGTTCCCCGTATTTTCAAAAATATTCAGTTTTGATGACAGGTTGTTTATATTCCCTATCAAATTCTCCTTATGGAGTACTTCGTCTTCCTCATAACTCTTGCCGGGAATGATTGCTATTCCGTTATCTGTGACTTCATATAACACACCGTCGGTTTTGTAGATATATTTACCGCTGTTTGAATATATTGTTTCCAGAAGGGGGGTGCTTATATTTTTTGCATTCTTTAAAAAATCGGCATTCTCCTGCATAAAATTGTGAAGAGTTTTTTTGGGGATAGCTATCATGACAAAATTATGCATTCTGCAGTAGTAATGAGTGGCTACCAGATCTTTCGGATAGGTTGTTATCAGATAGTTTTCAATAATACGTTTTGTCTTTTTCTTGCTTGATACATTAATGTCGATACTTTCAAAAACAAAATAATCATCATCCAGGAGAACGTCATAATTCTTTAGGTTATCAATCTGCACCTCATCGAATTTTTCATACTCATTATTTTTCAAAAGATAAATATCGTTTTTATGAACATACAGTATATCTTTCAAAGCTTTTGCCATCGTTTCCTCGTGTGAATAATTTCTTGGTGCAACTGCAAATCTAAAAATAAAAACATTTAAAAGTAATCTTTATTTGTACCTTTAAAAAACTTAGTGACTTTAGCATTATTTTGATTTCTTTTCAATAGGGCGTGGTAGTAAAAATCTTTTTCTGAAAGATGAACGTTAATTTTAATATAAAAGTTGGAACTTTTTACTGTAAGAAAAGGCACCATCTTTACATAAAGGTCGTCGGGTATCGGGGCTGCCTTTCTTATCTGGGAAACGTCTGTGTAATCGTTAAATTTACGGTAATCTATGATATCTTCAGCATAGAATTCCAGTTCGGGCAGATAGTATTTCAGTGTATTTTCGTTTACAAAATTAATATTAATCTGCTTATCTTCGGCAATAACTGTAAAGTGATTTTTCATCGCAGGGTATAATTCTTTATTTATAAGCGTTAATTCAGTTAGAGTGCTTAGCTTTTCATTTTTTGTTTGATATGTATTGCCCAGATAGTCGTAGCGTTCGAGCTCTATGCCTGTTGGGGAAATTTTTGTGTCATTGTCTATCCAGTCTTTTAAGAAATCTGAGGTGGTTTCTGTGTCGTTGAACTCATACTCCTGCATCAGACTGTCCCAGGCTGAAGACGTTCTTTTGGAAAGGTTGTCATTACTGCTGTTTATATCGTTTATATTTATTTTGCTGTTGAGAGGGGTGATTTTAATGGAAATATAACCTTTTTGAAGCGGATACATCGGTATATTAAACCAGTCGTCATCCCTGGAGTCTTCCTTGAAATCATCATCTTCAATGAGATTTTTGACTATTTTAACAGCTGTTTTGCCGTAAATATAGGCTTGGTTCATGAGGTATACGTCGTTCACTTCTTCATAGCTGTTAACCGACCTCTCGCTGAGGTTGATAATAATAGAGGAGGCAAAAGCTATTACAAACAGAACAAAAATTACCACTGTCCCTTTTCTGTTTATTCCGTTTCTCAATTTAAAACGCACCGGTAACTACCTCGTATTTTCTGCCGTTTATATCGATATTGAATTTCAGAAGCTTTGTCTCGAAACTGCGCTCGCTGTATTCATTTCCATTATAAGCCCGGACTGTGAATGAGTTGACATTGTTTATGAGTTTGATAATCATCGGATTTTCCAGTATCTTATGGTTTTCTTCTCTTACTAACCAGCCGTCATCATCCACATAATAACTGACGTCAACCCCCATACTCTGATTAAAATACAGGCTGTTCTGTGTGTGGAAACTGACTTCCGAATTGTCATCCATGGGCGATTTCTGTACACGTATCTGTTTATCTGCTGATGAAATGATGTCATCGTTTATCAACTGATAAAGACTCTTGTATATTTTTTGGTAGTTCTGCTGTGAACTGAAATATTCTCTGGCATTTATTGTTGAATCCAAAAGAGAGTAAGTTCCCATTATTACAAACGAAGAAATCAAAAGTGCTATAAGGAGCTCTATTAATGTAAAACCGCTATTTAGTTTCATTAAAATACCTGTAAGTTACACTGCTTTCTTTGTTTTCCACAGTGAGATAATTTTCCTGGATATCAGGGATTAGGGTGATTTGCTGCTCCAGGGTAATAGTTATATTGTCATATTCATTTTTTACACTGTTAATATTTTCATCAAAGTTCAGCCGTTTTAAGACGATTTCATATCCTTTGCCCACAAGGCTTGTTCTGCTTTTTGAATAACTGTGCAGATCGAGAGAGAAATTAAGAAGGTTGTACAGGGCCAGCATACTTATGGAAAGAATTGCCAGAGCCACTAAAATTTCCAGAAGTGTAAAACCTTTGTTTTTAAGAATCATATTTATTCACTTTCAGCAGCAAAGGCGAGGATTCCACGTAGCTTCCGTCCTGAAAGGTAAGCTTGAAGTAATCACAGATTCCGTTGGGAAATACGGTAATTTCATATTCTGTACCATATGCGTTTGAATCATTGATTTCAGCATTGTTGACTGCTGAAATGCCGGGAATTTCCGTTCTTTCTCCTGAAACTGTGATGAGATTATCCGAGGCTTTGAATCCTTTTATGCTGACGGGTGCCTGTTGCTCTCTGCTTTCTTTGAGTGCCTGTTTTAGCGTTTTATTGAAAAATTCAACGGTTTTGTCCTGTTCAACGGTGCTCCTCATCATCTGAGGAGTCATTGTTATGACACCGATACCTATAATAGTTATTACGATTATAATCTCAAGCAGAGTGAATGCATTGTTGTTAGTGTGCAAAATTTCTTTTTTCAGTTTATTGAAGGTCATAACTCTTGATATCGGCATTCATTCCGTCTCCTCCCTCTTTGCCGTCGGCACCGTAGGAAATTATTACATAATCCCTTCCGTCTGAGCCTGGTGAGCGGTAGATATATTTGTTACCCCACGCATCTTTTGGAGCTTCCTCAGTATTAAGATAACCGCCCTTTTTCCAGTTTCTCGGTATAGGCTCCATATCGGGTTTTTCTATCAGTGCGGAAAGCCCCTGCTCGGTTGTGGGATAAAATCCGTTATCAATTTTATAAAGTTTTAATGCCGATTCGATGGCTTTGATGTCGTTTTTTACCTTGGTAATTCTGGCTTCGTCCGGCCTGTTGATGATTTTGGGCACAAGAAAAGTTGCAAGTATACCAAGTATTACGACCACCACCATTATTTCAATCAAAGTGAAGCCTGCATTTTTTCTTTTACTGCTTTCCATTGAACTCTCCTCCTTTCATTATAGAATTTATAAGTATATCAAAATTTGAAAAGAGTAAACCCCGTAAATCATTTCACTATAATATGACTGAAAAGTTACTAATAAATTCATTATAACTTATCTCCCCCTGGTATAGGGGGAGGTGCAAGAGGGGGTACTTTTTGTCAAACAGAAATATAGATTTCTCCGCTCCGCTGCGCTCCGGTAGAAATGACAGTATATAGGTAGTTGTCACCTCGACCGAAGTGGAGAGGTCTCTTTGGTAAAACTTTTTTCATACCCCATCCTGGCCTTCCCCTAACTTAGGGGAAGGGACTTCACTTCTCCCCCTGGATTAGGGGGAGATGCAAGAGGGGGTACTTTGGTCAAACAACATCAGAGATCTCTCCGCTCCGCTCCGGTCGAAATGTTCCGTGTTAAAAGTCAAGCATTTTTTGCAACCAAAGTTAAATTATTTGCATGATCCGGATCATACGGTTTGCCACTTTTCAATACACCAAATGCCTGCCTTATCAACTT
>NZ_JAXKVW010000030.1 GCF_036172515.1 Flexistipes sp. | reverse complement strand
TTGAATAATGTGTTTTTCTCAGTTTTAGGCCAGGGCACTTAATTATTAAGTGCCCTGGTAGTCCCGCATGCTTGATAATACAGGGTTTCGAAATAAACTGTGCACGGCTGAAGCCGCGCTTCCTGAATTATTCAGAGCCCTTACTTTGTATTTCATAAACTGTATAGCTCCAGACACTTTTTCAGAACCCCCATTACACATTTTTACTAACTCAGGAACAAAATCATACACTAAAGCCATTAAATCAGAGCGAAAAACAGCTATTCTCTTAGCTAAATCTTTAACATGCTGACTTTTATTCACATACTGATTTGGTACAAAAATAATGGACAAAAAATAAAAAAGAATATTATTCAGGATGGGTTATCCACCTGCCTGTAAAAACAAAAACTCAAAAAATAGCCTTGAATAGAGAACATTTAATTTTTTGTGTCACTCTGTTATCAAATAGAAATAAGGGGTGACACATGAGTAAAAAGGAAGAATTAGATTCCGCCCGCTGTCGGACAGGTTTAACAAAGCATTGGAAGAAGTAAATAAAGGTGCCAGTGATTAAGCAACTGAGCTAAGCAGCCTTAGAAGGTTAATTTGACAGTCATTTATCCGAAGATCTTACAAATAACCGCAAGAATGGCAATTCATCCAAGACAATGAAAAGTTCAGCCTGAGAATTTTATCTTGATGTTACCAGGAACAGAAATAGTAATTTGAGCCCCAGTTAGTCAAAAAACATCACGAAAACAGTCTTTTTAAACTTTTGCACACGGGGGATACAGAATGCCGAGAAGAAGTGGCATAAGCCTATTTGGAACTGGAATCTGACCTTAGCTCATCTGGCTATTTTGAATAGCAAAGCTATATATAGTCTACGGTTTTCAGAAGACAGATTGGACAAAAAACTGGATTTTTGATAAAATTATAATAAGAGAGTTTTTGACAAATAAATAAGCTTAGAATCAGTTCGACGATTTTTTCTTTGGTTTTGTTGCTCGTCTGCAAAAAAAAACAAAGATTTTCGAATGGGATAGTCGTTACAATACCAACAATTTGCTTACGGCTATCGATTAACAAAGGAGCCCCGAAAGCTGCGCTTGCAAAAAAGGAGGTTACCGTATGTTTAAGAAAAGTAATTTGTTTCTGGTGGTAATGATTTTTGTTTTTTCTGGTGCTGTTTCATCCTCTGTCCTTGCCCAAGAGGATATGGAAGGAAGCAAGGATCATCCAATGATTTCCCGGTATGAAGGGTCTTATATAAAAGGCTACGAGCATTATGATTATGGCCGTTTGACCTTTTATACAGGGGAAGAAAATGGCGAACTCCAGGAGCTTGTGCCGGAAGGAGAAGTCAGCCGGATTTTGTATTTCTTACCTCCTGAAGGTTTATCTGTATTGCAAATACGGCGAAACTATCAGCGGGCCCTGAAGGATGCCGGTTTTGAAATGGTGTATGAATGTTATGGAGGTATTGATGAGATCCCATACGATATTTATGGAGATTTTGACAATATCGAAGGGGATCATAGCAAAAGTGTTCTTAGCGGAAAAGATGAAAGCTACTTTTTGGCCCGACTTCCGCAAGAAGACGGAGATGTTTATGTTTCTGCCCATATCTGGATTAGTGACAACGCCGATGCTGACTGGCAGCCTGTCACTGCTCTTCAGATTCTTGAAGAAAAGCCAATGAAGTCCGGCAAGATCAAGGTTGATATAAATGCCGAGACGATGGCAAAAGATATTGAGGAAACGGGCAGTGTTCGCATTTACGGCATCCACTTCGATACGGACAAAGCCACGATCAAGGAAGAATCTGAATCCACGCTGGCTGAAATAGCCGCGTTTTTGGAGGAGAAACCGGATCTCCACCTCGGGGTTGTCGGCCATACCGATGCTGTCGGAAGTATTGAATATAATATGGACTTGTCCCGGCGTCGTGCAGAGTCTGTCGTGGAATTTCTGGCATCCGAACACGGAATCTCAAAAGACAGGCTCAAGCCTCGTGGATTAGGCCCATGGGCGCCAGTTGCCAGTAATGAAGACGAGGATGGCCGGGCACGAAACCGCCGGGTTGAATTGATCAAGATGTTAGAGCAGTAAAAAACAAAGTTTCTTCAATACAATAGGTTGCCATTCGGAGGTCTTTTAGCGGAGGCTGAGTTATTGATAATATTGAATACCAACATTAATAAAGGCCTGCCAAGGCCTTTTAAAGGAGGTTAAAAAATGGAGAAAAATAAGACAATCTTGGGTATTGACCAAAATATTGAAGCGTTGTTGTGCTATGTGCTTGGATGGATCACAGGAATCGTTTTTTTGCTGCTGGAGAAAGAAAACCAGTTTGTAAGATTTCATGCAATGCAGTCCCTTGTGGTTTTTCTTGCCCTGTTTGTTGTTAGCCTTGTTTTGGGGGCGATTCCGGTTCTCGGGCTTCTTACGTTCATAATATTCCTGCTGACGATAGTACTCTGGATTATGATGATGATTAAGTCATTTCAGGGGGAAATGTATAAACTTCCCTGGGCCGGGGACTTTGCCGAAAAACAGGTTTTTCAGAAAAGCGAGTAAGGATCATTTATTAGCCTCACCCGCGAGAAACTAAAAAAACTTAAGGGGGGTAAAAAATGAATAAATTACAATTAAGCGTGCTTTCGTTGTTCTTTATTATGTTAGCCGCATTTCCTTTATCCGCCAAAGATTTTAACAGTTCAATTGAAAATGCCCGTGAAGCTTATCAAGCTGAAAATAATCTTGAAGCCTTTCAAAGCTTACGAGAATCAATATTTTCTCTCTGGGATGATATACCTCTTACTGTACTTAATGCAAAGCTTGTCAAGGATCATAACAATTATATTTCCAAAGACAGCAATGTTTATAGTGCCGGTGAACCGATTTATATTGTTTGCCAGGTGGTAGGGTATAAAATAGAAAAAACAAACAGTTTAAACCATATAACTATCGCAACCGACTTGCATGTTCTTGATCCAGAAGGAAACATTTTAATGGGCAAGAAAAACTTTGGCTCATTTGATTTTGTTTCACCTTTTCCCAACACAGAATTTAAAATGGATCTTACCTATACTCTCAGTGGTGCACCTCCGGGAAAATATTTACTCGAAACCGTGCTAAGAGACAAAAATTCAAACAAAACAACCGAATTTGTCAAAACTATAAAAATAGAAAAATAAATGTATTTAGTAAGCGGCGATAAGTCATCCTTTGCAGCAGCTCCTTGACGTATATTAGTTCAACGTGAGTTAATCAAAGAGAGAGTTTTGAATGATAGAACTGTTATAAATTTTACCACTATCCAGCCCCCTCCTAACTCTTTGGTAGGGGGAGACAAGTTCCGAGCACTATGGTAGGTGGGGTACTTATTCAAATGTCTTATCTCACTAAGCAGAAACGCAGAAATTATTAGCATATAGATGGAGATCCCTCGGCTTCGCTGGGGATGACAACTACCTATTCGTGTCTTTTCGACCGGAAGCGAGCACATAAGCATTTATGTGCTCGGTGGAGCGGAGAAATCTCAAAACAAAAAAAGTAGGGAGATTGCTTCGTCGTTATCACTCCCTGCCCTGTTAAATGCCACAGGCAATCAGCGAAGCTGATATTTAACAGGGTGAACAAAGACGTGAAAACAGTGTAAGTGCGAAACTTGAATTATAAATATAAGATGTTGACATAAAACTCTATAAATACTTTTGTAATATAAAAATTTTTATGATAAAATTATAGATCAAGTATTCAGAGGCGTGCGTTGTTAAATCTTTCTTCTCTTAAAAATCTGAAAAATATTTTTATTATTATCTGCTCCTTTTGGTTTTTCATTATAGCTGTTAACTGCGTTATATACTATTTCCATGTAAAAGCTCATGTTTATTCAAGGGCTTTGGAGGAAGCCAGAGAGAGTTTTGAAAAAGATGTTATATTAAGGGAATGGATATCCACGCTTGGCGGTGTTTATGTCCCTGTATCCAATTATATAAAACCAAATCCATACTTAAAGATACCCCGCCGGGATGTGACAACTGAAAAAGGGGAAAAATTAACACTTTTGAATCCGGCTTATGTAACCCGCCTCCTTCATGAGTTTGAAAATAAAAAGAACGATGACATTATTAGCCATATAACCAGTCTGGATCCGATAAATCCAAAAAATCAGCCGAACAGGTGGGAAAAAAGAGCTTTAAAAAGCTTTGAAGCAGGTAAAACAGAATATAAACAGCTGGCTGATAAAAACGGAAAAACCGTTTTCAGGTATATGGCCCCCCTCAAAGTAAAAGAAGTATGTCTGAAATGCCACGGTGAAAAAGGCTATAAGATTGGTGACAGATATTATGAAGTTGGTGAAATCAGGGGAGGGATCAGTGTCACTCTGAATTTTTCACCTTACCAGGCAGTGCTTGTGAGGGAAACAAAGCAGTTTATTATATCTTCGGCCGTTTTGGGTATTTTTGGTTTTTTGGGACTGTTCGTCTCATATAGAATTATTAGAAAACAACGAAGGGAGACTGAAAATGAGAGGGATAAATATTTAGCTTTGTTTGAAAATTCTCCTTTGGGAATAATGCAGTATGACAAAGAAGGTAATATACTGGAATGCAACAGTGTCTTTGCCGATTTAATGGGCTCTTCCGAGGAAAAAATCACGCAGCTGAATTTGCTTGAGCTGAATAATGAAAAGATTAGTAAAGCATACAACGATTCTATTATAAAAGGATTTGGAGTTGCCGAAGGTTGGTATACTTCTGTTACAGGAAATAAAACGGTTTATGCCAGAGCCTCGTTTAAAGGTATTGAGGATGAAAACGGTGAAGTCGTTTCAGGAATTGCAGTGGTTGAGGATAACACGGAGAGTTACTACAGAGAAAAAGATCTTGAAAGGCTCGCAACGATAGTTAAAGATTCTATTAATGAGATCTATATTTACGATGCGGATACACTTGAATTTATCGATGCCAACAGATCGGCACTTGAAAATATCGGATACTCTCTCGATGAGCTCCGGCGAATGACCCCTCTGGACATAAATCTGAATAGTACCAAAGAGGACTTTGAACAAATCATAAATCCACTGAAAACCGGAGAAAAAGATAAAGTTATTTTCAATACATATCACTGCAGGAAAGACGGAAGCAAATATCCCGTTGAGATTTACCTGCAATGGATGGAACTTGAAAAACCGGTTTTTGTGTCATTTGCTTATGACATTACGAGGAGAAAACAGACCGAGGAGAAATTCGAAAACATTTTCAACAGTGTCAATGACGCTATACGCATAGTTGATTTGGATGGAAATATCTTAAGTACCAATAGGAAGGGGGCTGAATATTACGGTTATTCCACTGAAGAATTGAAAAATATGAATATAGAAGATATCAGAACAAAAGAAGGAACAGATAAAATTAAAGAAAATATCGATGCAATCCGTCAAAAAGGCAGCATGATTTTTGAAACGGAACATAAAAGAAAAGACGGCACCACCTTCCCTGTAGAGATTAACTCAACACTGATTGAATATGAAGGTAAATCGGCAATACTGAATGTAATCAGAGATATAAGTGAGCGAAAAAGGGCGGAAAAAGAGAAAGACGAACTTACAAGACAGGTTATCCAGTCGCAGAAACTTGAAGCTGTGGGGCAGCTTGCCGGAGGCATCGCCCACGATTTTAATAATTTTCTGGCGGGAATGATGGCTTATATAGATCTTTTAAAGAGAAGCAGAAATCTTGAACAGCATGAGAAAGAATATCTTTCCCAAATGATGCAGCTTGCCGAAAGATCAGCAAAGCTTGTTGAAAATATGCTGGCTTTCAGCAGGAAACAGGTGTCAATGCCACAAATCATAGATGTCAACCGGCAGCTGAGTATCAGTGAAAAACTTTACAGAAAAATGATTAAAGAAAATATACAGCTGATGGTTGAGTATTACTCACATCCGATTTACATAAAAATTGATCCGGTGCAGCTGGATCAGATTATTCTCAATTTGGTATCCAATGCCAGAGATGCTATTGAAGATAACGGCAGAATCGACATTAAGGTGTCAACGGGCAGTTCGGAAGATATATTAGAACATAACAGCATTGTTAAGCCAAATGCCGATAAATATTGTCTTCTCACAGTTTCAGATAATGGAGCCGGTATTGATGAAGAAAAACTATATAAAATATTTGAGCCGTTTTTTACAACAAAATCAGCTGGTACGGGTACAGGGCTTGGGCTTGCGACTATTTACGGGATAGTGAAACAGAATAATGGATATATTTTCTGTGAAAGCAAAAAGGGCAGGGGGACTACCTTTTACATTTATTTTCCTGTATCTGATGAAAAACCGTCAGAGAAGCAGTTAATCGGGAAAGAGACTAAACCGGATGAAAAAGTTTCTTATACCGAGAAAAAAGTATTGCTGTGTGAGGATGACGAAAGTGTGAGAAATGTACTGTCAAAAATGCTGGGCGCAGCCGGTTTTAATATAATAGAAGCGGCGGATGGTGAAGAAGGTTTGAGAAAATTTGAAGAGAATAAGGATGATATTTTTTGTGTGGTTTCCGATTATGTTATTCCTTTTAAAAATGGCATCGAACTTTACGAGGATATAATGTCAATAAGTCCGGATATGGGTTTTATTCTGGTGAGTGGTTATTCGCATGATGCTGATAAAATTGCTGAGTTGAATGAAAATAGAAATTTCAGCTTTTTAAATAAACCTCTGAAACCTGAACTTCTCAAAAGAACCATTATGGATATTGCAAAGCATGGAAACGATTGATACGATTTTAGACAGACGTATTGAAATATGCCAGCCTTCCGAAGGTTACCGGTTTAATGCTGACAGTGTAATCTTATCAAGATTTGTGGACGGAGAAAAGTATTTTAGTAATATTCTCGATATCGGGGCAGGATCCGGCTTGATTTCTGTTCTGCTGAATTATCTGTATGGGTATGGTAAAATCGATGCGGTTGAAATCAGCAGCCAAATGTATGAATGCCTTCTAAAAACAATGGATATCAATAAATTGGATAATGTTATAAAGCCGTTTAATATGGATTTAAAGCAATTTAAGCCTTCAAAACCGTATGATATGATCATTTCAAACCCGCCATACAGAAAATCCCACACAGGCAGACAGTGTACCACGGATGAGGAAAACAGAGCCCGTTTCAGTGATAATCTCAATCTGGATGATATTCTGAAATTCTGCAGAAGCTATTTGAAGAATAAAGGTCTGTTTTATTTTTGTTATGAAGCCGATTTAGCAGTGGAAGCCTTTTACTATTGCCGGAAATACGGTATAGAGCCGAAAAGAGTGAGATTTTTACATCCGGATATTGACAAACCAGCCAGGCAGATTTTCCTGGAGTGCAGAAAGGAAGGGGGAATCGAGTTGAAAGTGGAAAAACCGCTCTTTCAGAAAATAAAGGGTGTTGAAACTCAGGAGTATAAAAATATATTTATCAATGAGGATAGTTAAGCTCGGTGGAGTGGAGAAATCTATTTCGTTATTTGGCATTGAGATCTCTCCGCTTCGGTCGAGATGACAAGTACCCAAGAAGTGTTATTTAGATTCGCTCAAGGGCGGAGAGAAATCTCGTTTTTGCTATGAGAGCTTTGAATAATTCAGGAAGCGCGGCTTTAGCCCTGCAGGTTTAGGTACTTTGTTTGAAAACACAATATACCCCCTCTGCATCTCCCCCTAATCCAGGGGGAGAAGAAAGTCCCTTCCCATATTTTAGGGGAAGGATAGGATGGGGTATGAAATTGCTGTTTGACGAAAGAGATTCCTCGGCTTAGCTCGGAATGACACAATTTATTGTCATATCGACCGGAAGCGAGCACATAAGCATTTATGTGCCCGGTGGAGTGGAGAAATCTATTTCGTTATTTGGCATTGAGATCTTTCTGCTTCGGTCGAGATGTTCCGTGTTAAAAGTCAAGCATTTTTTGCAACCAAAGTTAAATTATTTGCATGATCCGGATCATACGGTTTGCCACTTTTCAATACACCAAATGCCTGCCTTATCAACTT
>NZ_JAXKVW010000029.1 GCF_036172515.1 Flexistipes sp. | reverse complement strand
TTTTATAACAGCAAAAGATTACATTCGTATTTAGGGTACGTTAGCCCAAGACAATTTGAGGAAAACAATAGAATGAAAAAAGTTGCTTAAAAAATTGTACATTTTTACTTGACCATGTCACGGTATCGCCCATCACGCATCACGGTATCACCCATCACGGCATCTAAAATTATCTTTACTAAAATCATGGTTAATATTTACTTGTTAAATATTAGTTTTTATTGTTATAATTAAACACCTTAATTTTTATACATTTAGTGAATCACATTCACAAACGTCGGCAGGCAGGCATATAAACTTGACTTAATTATAAACTAAAATAGTATGGAATTATATGGAGAATAGTAAACTTTCAATTTACTACAAAATTTTGGGAATCTCAGAAGGAGCACCTGCTTCGGAAATACGCAGCCACTACCTTGCGTTGTGTAAAAAATATCACCCTGACAAACTACATAATGAAAGTGCTGAGAAGCAGAAAGAGGCTGAAGAACATTTCAGACTGATTAATGAAGCTTACGAAATACTATCGAGTATTAACAAGGCGGGTTTCGACTATAAAACCAAACCTGATACATCCGACATGGACGCCAGGGACATCGGCAGAGCCTATTTTATAAAGGGGATTCACTTTTATAAAGAGGGCGATATCAACAACGCCCTGGATGCGTTTGTAAATGCGTACAGAAAAGATGAATCCAAACCGGAATACATTCGATATATTGTCAAATGTCTGCTAACAAAGGAAAGAAGGCTCCATGAAGCAAAAGAATATTGCCTGAAATTACTAAAAATTGAATTTTATAACTCCGAAAATTATTACCTCATGGGATTGATATACAAAAAGGCCAATCTTACCGAAGCCGCTTCGGAATATTTTTACAAAGCAAAACGAATGGGTTTTGATAGTAACTTAGTGGATATTCAAATAAACGAAATTGAACCAAAAAGTTTTAAAAAGAAAATCAAAAAGATATTCAAAAAAACCACATGAAATCTATAATTGGTGAGATAGGAAAATAGTGAGATGGGGAGGTAGTGAAGTGGTTAAGAAGGTTGAGCCGTCATTACGAGGAGTGCTGACGACGAAGCAATCTCCCTTACTGCACTTGAGATTACTTCGGGACTTTGTCCCTCGTAATGACGCCACCAACTCGTTATTTCGAGCGGAGTGAAGCAATCTCTCTATTTTGGTTATTTCACAGGACACAGTATTTAACCCCTAATACCTCAACTACCTCTAATTACCTTCCCCTTCACGCATAACGCATAACGCATAACTCATCACGTATCACGTATCACGTGTTACGGTATCACTGGTCGCAGCATTTTCCGTCACTGCAGGCAGTCTCAGGTTTTTCAGCAGAACATGTACAGGTGTGCTTCTTCTTCCGACTTTTAAAAATCACAAGCTGAAAAATTCCAATAATAAAAGCAGCAATTACAGAAAAAATAACAATCTTCATCATCCACCAAAATCATCAAATCTTATATTCTCTTCTTCAACACCGAGGTCATCAAGCATTTTCAAAGCCGATTTCAACATCATAGGAGGACCGCACAGATAATATTCCACATCCTCAGGTGCCGGGTGGTTCTTTAGATAGTTTTCATAAACCACAGTATGAATAAAACCTGTATACCCTTCCCAGTTATCCTCATCCAAAGGATCAGAGAGGGCTATCTTCCAGGAAAAATTGTCATATTCTTCCTCAAGCTTATCAAAATCTTCTTCATAAAAAATTTCTCTCTTACTCCTGGCTCCGTACCAAAAACTGATTTTTCTGTCTGTCTTAACACGCAAAAGCTGATCAAAAATAATTGACCTTAAAGGAGCCATGCCGGCACCTCCACCTATAAAAACCATCTCAGCATCGGTATCCGAAGCCATAAAATCACCGAACGGTCCCAAAACCGTGACCTTGTCACCCGGTTTTAAACTAAAAATATAAGAGGAAGCTTTACCCGGAGGGATATTTTTTTCATGCAGAGGAGGAGTTGCAATTCTGACATTAAGCTTAAGGACACCTTCCTCAAGGGGATAGTTAGCCATAGAATAAGCCCGCATAATTTCCTCATCCACCTTGGACTCAATATCCCACAGACCGGCACTTGTCCAGTCTTCATGAAATTTTTCATCAATATCAAATTCGGAAAATTTCACATGATATGGGGGTACTTTCATCTGTATATATCCCCCGGCTTCAAAATCCATTTCTTCCGGTAGTTTTAAAATAAGCTCTTTAATAAAAGTCGCCACATTTTTGTTGGAAATTACTTCGCAGTGCCACTCCTTGGCTTTAAAAATCTCCGGGGGCAGCTCTAATTTGAGATCATTTTTTACAGAAAGCTGACACGAAAGCCGGTACCCCTCTTTCGCCTCACGTATATTAATATGGGATTTTTCCGTCGGCAAGATCTCTCCGCCGCCTTCCACAACCTTTACCTTGCACTGACCACAAGTTCCGCCTCCGCCGCAGGCTGAAGGAACATAAATATCGTTGTCAGCCAGAGCAAACAACAGCTTTTCATTGGCGGAAACCTTCAGAGGCTCATCATCTTCGTCGTTAATAACGACATCAAAAACACCCGAAGGGACAAGACGTCTTTTTGCCTGTATAATCATACCCACAAGAAGCAGAATAATCGCAACAAAAAAAACAATTCCAAGTATAATTTCAGTCAACCCGAAACCTCTCTACAGTTTGATGCCGGAAAAAAGCATAAATGCAATGGACATTATTCCGGCTACTATGAATGTGATACCGATACCCTCAAGACCTTTGGGCACATCGCTGTATTTCATCTTCTCTCTTATCCCCGCCAAAGCGACAATTGCCAAAGCCCAGCCGGTTCCTGAGCCGAAGCCGTATACCACACTTTCGGCGAAATTATAATCCCTTTGAACCATGAAAAGCGAGCCACCCAGAATAGCACAGTTCACTGTTATAAGCGGCAAAAAGATTCCAAGGGAAACATAAAGTTTCGGAAAAAATCTGTCTATAGCCATTTCCAGAACCTGCACAATCCCTGCCACCACTACAATGTATGTAACCAAACCAATAAAGGTGAGATCCACATTGGGAAAACCCAGCCATGAAAGGGCGCCTTTTCTAAGCAGAAACTGATAAATAATATTGTTTGCCGGTACGGTAACTGTCTGCACAAGGATAACAGCCAACCCCAACCCCTTTGCCGTTTCCACCTGTTTTGAAACAGCCAAAAAGGTGCACATACCGAGGAAAAAAGCCAGCGCTATATTCTCAACAAAAATCGACTTAACAAGCAAACTGAGCAGATGTTCTGCCATTTTGGTTACTCCTCAAAATTTTTCGTGGCTATTTTTATCCCCCATATCATCAGCCCTATTATAAAAAAGGCGCTGGGAGCCAATACAAAAAGGCCGTTGGGAGTGTACCAGCCGCCTGAAGATTCCAGCTGAAAAATCTGGACTCCGAACAAACTTCCGGAGCCTATAAGCTCTCTGAAAAATCCAACAACCAGTAAAATCACACTGTATCCCAATGCATTGCCGAATCCATCCACTAAGCTTTGAAACGGAGGGTTCTTCATGGCAAATCCTTCAGCTCTTCCCAGTATGATACAATTGGTAATAATCAGTCCGACAAAAACGGATAATTTCTGGCTGATCTCAAAAAAATAGGCTTTTATAAACTGATCGGCAATGATCACAAGTGTAGCTATTATAGTCATCTCCACAATAATTCTGATACTCGAAGGGATAGAGTTCCTCATTATACTTACAAAGAAATTGGACAAACTGACCACAAATATTACTGCCAGGCTCATTACAACTGTGGTGTTCATATTAGATGTGACAGCTAAGGCAGAGCATATCCCCAGAACCTGAATAGCTATCGGATTATTCCTAAAAATAGGGTCTACCAGCATGCCGAGAGTCTTACTCACTTACTTCCCCCGATTTAGACAGGCTTTTTAAAAATGTACCGTAAGCGAAATCGCTCACCCAAAATTTTATCAGATTGTCCACACCGTTTGTCGTCATAGTGGCACCGCTTAAACCGTCCACTTTATATTTTGCATTCTCAGCTGTAGCATCCACATTTCCTTTTATCACACTTATGCGGACATTCCCTGATTTTCCGTACAATTTTTTGCCATTCCACTGTTGTTTCCATTCTTTATTGTCAACCTTTCCTCCCAGTCCCGGAGTCTCCCCGTGCTGATAAAACGTCAGTCCCTGCACCGTTCTGCCGTCCGATTTTACTGAAAGGAAACCGTAAAGCGTTGACCACAATCCTTTTCCATATACCATTATCACCACTTTAGAAATTTGTCCGTTTTCATCCTGAAGGATATAAGCGGGCATATGCTTTGGTACCGTAGGATAGCCAATAGAAGGCAGATCATCCGGCACATTTACTGAAGTTTTCGGAGAAGTGCTTATCTGCTGAAAATTTCTGTAAAAATCTGACAAATCATCTGATTCAACAAATTCAGCAGTTCCAAGTTTAACAAAGCCTGTCCGTATATTTTTAAAAGCTTCTTTTATGGAAACTTTGGGATTGTATTCACCGCATGCTATCAAAACATTTCTGTTTCTGTTAATAGTTGCATTTTTTGCCTGAATAGGCTGAAGCATAACTGCAGTGACAGAGACCACAACAGAACAGACAAGTGCCAGTGAAAGCGCCACAACAAAAATTCTCAGATCACTTTCACGCTTCATTTCGGCGCATTCTCCTTTTTATATTGGCATTGATAACATAGTTATCAATGATCGGTGCAAAAATATTGCCAAAGATAATGGCAAGCATGACTCCCTCGGGGAAAGCCGGGTTCACCACTCTGATAAGGGCAGTCAGCCCTCCGATTAAAAATCCGTAAATATATTTACCGGTTTGGGTTATTGCTGCTGAAACAGGGTCGGTAGCCATAAAAACGAGCCCGAAAGCAAAACCTCCTGAAACCAGATGCCAGACAGGCGAGACATTGAACATCGGATTGGTATCACTGCCAATAATATAAAACAAACCAGTGAAACACAGCATACCAATAAGCATACTGAGCATAATACGCCATGAGCCTATACCGGTAACAATTAGTATAAATGCCCCTATAAGACATGCAAGTGCAGACGTTTCCCCCATCGAACCGGGAACAAATCCTATAAAAGCATCCCAGAGACTGTATTGCATTCCCGACATACCTGAGTGTGAAGCATACGTCAGCGGTGTGGCTTTGGTTACTCCGTCCACAGCAACCCATACCTTGTCACCGGACATTGAAGCGGGATATGAAAAAAACAGCATCGCTCTTGAAATAAGCGCGGGGTTTACAACATTCCTTCCCGTTCCTCCGAAAATCTCTTTTCCCAGAACAATACCCAGTGACAACGCAACAGCCGCCTGCCACAAAGGTACCCCGGGGGGAAGTATCAAAGGATACAGCAAGCTGGTTACAAGGAAAGCCTCTGCAATTTCATGTTTTCTCACTATGGCAAAAAGAACTTCCCAAAATCCTCCGACAATAAGTGTCATTATGTATAAAGGAAGAAAATAAAGGGCTCCCAATACAATATTTGAGAAAAAACTGCTGCTGTCAGGAGAAAGTCTCAGTATTTGCAGTACTTCAAACCGCCATCCGCCGGCACCGTCCGGCAGATTACTTGCTGCAAGATTTGCCTGAAACCCTGTATTCAAAAGTGCCATAAAAACACACGGTATAAGGGCAATAACAACGATACTCATAATTCGTTTTAAATCGATTCTATCCCTTATGTGAACACTTCCTTTATTAACCTCGGAAGGTGTATAAAGAAAAGTATCCACCATTTCAAAAATGGGATAAAAGAGGGAATATTTTCCGCCCTTTTGGAAATTTTCAGACTGTTTTTCAAAAAACGTTTTCAATCCCATCTATGTTTCCTTCTCAATAGTGGTCAGGACATCCCGTAAATTCCTGCAGTGGTCGATTTTTCCTGGGCAGACAAAAGTGCACAAAGAGAGATCCTCTTCAAGAAGCTCCATGCATCCCAGCTTCTCAGCTATTTCAATATCCCCTACTTCCAGATATCTCAAAAGATAAGTGGGTATTATATCAAGAGGCATTACCTTTTCATAACTTCCTATAGGCACAATAGCCCTTTTGCTGCCACCCACCGAAGTATCTATACTGAATTTTTTCTTAAACAGACTTCCTGTAAATGCATTTTTAACGGAAAACTTATTCTTACCCGGCATCAGCCAGCCGAAAAGTTCCCTGTCTCCACCTTCGGGTATAACCGAAACCTGATAATCAAATTTACCGAGAAAATTAACAGGCTCATCACACGTTTTGCCGTAAAGAGGAGAACCGGAGATTACACGGTGTTCATTATCATTGACAAGTTTCGACTTTAAAATGTCAAATATATCGGCACCGATATCTGTTCGGATTAATGCCGGTTCCCGCACCCCTTCACCGGCGATGGAAATAACTCTTTTTGTATAAATCTCACCCGTTCTGAAAAGTTTTCCAGCAGCAATCACATCCTGATAACCGATCTGCCAGACACTCTTTTCCCGGCTTGCAGGGGATAAAAAATGTATATGGGTGCCCGCCAGCCCTGCGGGATGGGGTCCGTCAAACCTGACAATTTCCACATTATCAGGCAGATCGGAGGGAATATAAAAATTTTCATCATCTATGCACACAAAAACTTTGGATTTTGTCAGAGAACTGATAACATCCACTCCATCATAGAAACTGTCGAAATTATCATCTATAGCTTTTACAACTTCAGGAGCAAGAGGTCTTGTATCGGCTGCTGTAATAAAAATATCCGGAGACTCAGTTTCAGGATCGGCAATTTTGCCGTATGGTCGGGATATAAAGGATGTCCACAAGCCCGATTCAAGGAGCTGATTCCTTATATCTTCCGCCGGAATATTGTTTAAATTTGAGTATTTATTAAAAGTAACGGAATCGTCACCGCTTTTTCTTATCACAATGGACAAAAATTTGCGTTTTTCGCCCCTGTTTATACGTTTTACTTCTCCTGCCACAGGTGACGTAAATTTAATACGCTCATTCTTTTTGTGAAGAAACAGCGCATCCCCTTTCTTAACATAATCACCTTCAGATACAAGAAAACGGGGCTTTAATCCGATAAAATCATCTCCGAGAACAGCATATTCAGAAGCTGCGGCTTCATCACGGATTTCCTGAACCGGCGCACCTTTCAGAGGAATGTCACAGCCTTTTTTTATGTGAATTGTTTTCATAGTCAAATAAAACCCTTTTGTTAATTATAACATAATTTAGATTAAACCAAATTCATTTTAATAGTCAACGGAATATTACTGACAATCTCCCAAAATTTACAAATTTAAATACGTAAAAGCCGTAATGCAGGTCGTAGTATGGGTTTTAGGGATTGTCTCACTTAGTCCTTGCTCCTAGGCCCTTTAAACTTAGCACTTAATGCCGTTCATCAATAACAAATAAACCAATATACAAATATACTACTCAACCAATACACCATTTCATAAAACTTATTGATAATGATAGTGCTTTGGTGTAAATTCCGGGTTAAAGAAAAAATGTGAGGTTTTTATCATGATACCGGTCTTATCTATAGTCGGCTCATCCGATTGCGGCAAAACCACGCTACTGGAAAATCTTATCCGGGAACTTTCCGGCAGAGGCTACAAAGTCGGAACAATCAAACATGATGTCCACGGTTTCGACATTGACAAGGAAGGCAAGGATACTTACAGGCATAAACAGGCAGGAGCCCATTCAGTTCTCATTTCTTCCCCCTGGAAATATGCACTGATTTCCGATGTTGACAGTGAAAAACCTCTGGATGAAATTGTCGGATTTATGCCATTGGAACTGGATATTATCCTAACGGAAGGCTTTAAAAGTGCAGATAAGCCCAAAATAGAGATTTTCAGAAAAAACCATTCCGATGAACTCCTGTGTGCTGATAACCCGTCACTTGTTGCAGTTGCCACGAACGATAAAAATAACAGTGCATTGGAAGGTATAAAAAATATTCTTGATCTGGATAATACAAAAGAGATAGCAGATTTCATAGAAAAACATTACATTCAAAAATCATACGGCAGAGTTTCCTTAACGGTAAACGGGGAGAAAATCAAACTAAATCAGTTTGCCAGGGATATAGTGGAATCCACCCTGAAAGGTGTCATCTCCCAGCTGAAAGGTTGTGAAAACCCAAAAGACATCGATATTAAAATAAAAGATATTTAAATACGCAGAAATTATTGGCAGATAGATGGAGATCCCTCGGCTTCGCTCGGGATGACATAAAACACTGTCATCGTATATTAAGAAAGTAGGAAAAATTGTTTAACAGGCTATTAAAAAGTTGTATAAGGTTCCAGAGCACTGAAGGTGA
>NZ_JAXKVW010000028.1 GCF_036172515.1 Flexistipes sp. | reverse complement strand
ATAATTCTACAGCTTCTCGCTTAAAAGATTCACTGTAAACTCTTCGTTTCTTCATTTCGCACCTCTGCTTTTTTTATAGCATTGGCTTAACTTACTGTCTACTAAACTGTAGCATGTCCACCTCCCCACCTCTTCACTTCACTACCCAACATTTATAAAAATGATTTAAAATTAGCCGATGATTTTTTTCTCATATGTTATAATTTATTTATAAATTCCGTTAGATGAAGTAAGTATATAAAACTTTTTATATCTGCAGGAGGATTTATGAATTACAGGATTGAAAAAGACAGTATGGGAGAAATGAATGTTCCGGAAAATGCCTATTGGGCAGCCCAGACAGCAAGAGCAAACCTTAACTTCCGGATAAGTGACTGGAAAATGCCTTCTGAATTCATAAAGGCCGTGGCAATTGTAAAGATGGCAGCGGCATCCACCAACAATAAACTTGGACTTATTGATGATGAAAAAACAAACGCAATAATTAAAGCCGCTTTTGAAATTATAAACGGAAAACACGATTCCGAGTTTCCTGTTGATGTGTTCCAGACGGGCTCCGGAACCTCGACAAATATGAATGTCAATGAAGTGATCGCCAACAGGGTGAGCGAAATCATGAGCGGTGAAAAGGGAAACAAATCGCTCTGCCATCCGAACGACGATGTCAACAAGGGGCAATCCAGCAATGATGTTATCCCCACAGCTATACACATTTCAGCAATCCTGACACTAGAAGAAAATATGGAAAAATTGCAAAAGCTTATAAACGCCCTTGAAAAAAAAGAGAATGAATTTAAAAACATAATAAAAATCGGCAGAACTCATTTGATGGATGCCGTGCCTGTAACTCTCGGTCAGGAATTTTCCGGATATAAACAGCAGGTAAAAAACGCGTTTGCAAGGTTAAAAGAAGCAGAAAAATGGCTTTTGGAGCTGCCTCTCGGCGGAACAGCTTTGGGAACAGGATTAAACACCCACCCGGAATTTGCTGAAAAGGCAATTAATGAAATATCAGAATTCACAGGAATATCCTTTCGGCAGGCTGAAAATCTTTTTGAAGGGATTGCATCCAAAGACGCAATAGTTTATTTCAGCGGCAGTCTGAACTCTTTTGCAGCCGGAGTGATGAAAATTTCAAATGACTTGCGCCTCATGAGCTCCGGTCCCCGGTGTGGAATACAGGAAATTACACTTCCTTCTCTTCAGCCGGGAAGCTCAATAATGCCGGGGAAAGTGAACCCTGTAATACCTGAATCAGTAATTCAGGTTTCAGCCCAGGTTATGGGAATGCATTCGACTATAAGCATAGCTGGAAGCAGCGGGCTTCTGGATTTGAATGTAATGATGCCCGTAATCGCATACAACCTGATTACCTCAATCAAACTCCTTAGCGGTGCAGCGGAACATCTCGGTGAAAAATGTGTCAGCGGAATAACTGCAAATGAGGAAAGGTGCAAAGAGCTTGTGGAATGGTCAATGGCTATAGTAACCCCTCTGGCAGCAAAAATTGGCTACGACAAAGCCGCGGAAATTGCTTACGAAGCATTTAACAGCAAGGAAACGGTAAAAGAGGTAACCAGGAGAAAAAATATTCTCAGCGAAGAAGAACTGGAGGATATTTTTAACCCGGAGAATATGATTTAGGGGAATTAGACTAACAGTATATTGGTTAATTTGTGCAATGGTAAAGTGACAAAACAACATTGACTGTAACTCATCCAGAGTTTCGCTTTACGCTTTACGTATTCCCCATTTGTCCCAGCCTAACGTTACACTGGCAAGCAGAACAGCCGTACACAAATATACCAATACACTACCCAACAAATCACTATTTCCCTACCTCCTACTCCTCTACTTCACTACTTCACCATCTCACTCTCTCACGCATCACTCATCACTCATCACGCATCACGGCTCCTACCCATTACGGCATTTATGAATTATCCGCCTCCACGCACTCAATAAGTTTTTCAGCAAAATTGGGCAGAGCAGAATCCACTCTTGCCCATGGAGAAATTAATCTAACACCGATGGGATTTTCCATATACTCCCTTTTCGCATTCTCTATCGCCACCGCAAACGTTTCAACAGATCTGATCTCCTTATGCCGGTCAAAGTGCAGGCCGTTCAGTAAAGCAAGAGCATTGTAGGATTCAACGGCACCCCGTGCTTCCTGAAAATATGTAGCCAACAGAGTCTTGAAAAAAGCTTCGGACATTGTTATGCCGTCCTGGGCCAAAATCCTAAAAAGTGTCTTGGCTATATCCGTCGCCATCCTCAGCAGACCGCTGTTGGGGTCATCTTTGGAAAGCTCACTGTGTTTATGCTCATATGTTTCCATGACCTCTGTCTGGGAGATACGTTTAATGGAGGTATTTTGATAAACCTCACTTAACAGCGACACCTCCAGCCCCCAGGTTGGCGAAATTCGTATCCCTGTTGCAAGCTCCCTGATAAGTGCAAACTCACCGGAAAGAGCGTATCTGAAGCCGTCCATATAATCCAAAAATTTATTATCAAAACCTATAATTTTCTTCAGTGCCCTTATAATTGGCGTATAAAACAACCGCATAACTCTGCCGTAAAGCCTGTCCGTAACCCTCGCATAATAACCTTTGTTAAATTCAAAATTAAGTCCTCTGTGCACCACAGGATAAACAAGTCTTGCAAGGAGCTCTCTTTTATAATTAACAATATCACAATCATGCAAAGCAATGGCATAATGTTTGGAATCAGCTAAAAGATAACCCATCCCCATCCAGACTACTCTCCCCTTGCCCGGAATATTAAGAGGAAATCCCTCATCAATAAGCTCAGTATAAAGATTCTGTATTCGCTCGCCATGATTCCACAGTATTTTTACATTTTGAGGCAATACCGACATATATTCCCTGACCTTTCTGAACTGAGCTTCATTTGCCTGATCAAGGGAAAGCACAACCGTTTCAATAAAAGAAACTTTTTTTAATTCCTCTATAATTCTGTGCATTGCCGGTTTTTCAAATTCGGAATATAAAGCCGGAAGCAACAGGGCAATTTTACGTCTTCTGGAAAATTTAACGATTTCACCCTCAATATCATCAACAGGCCTGTCTTTTAGCTTTTGCAATGTAGTAATCAGTCGGTTCTGATAAAAATCGGGCATACATAATCCTCCTTAAAATAAATAATTATACTATAAAATATAATTTAATACCACCTTGTTCCAGCCTTCAGGGCCGGCAGCACCTGCTTTTATTAACCCCGGCAGTTGAATGTTTTCGTATGTGCCGTTTTTCTTTGCCACTATTACCGGAATATCCACCTGTTTTAGCATTTCCAAATCATTCATACTGTCACCGATTCCGATACTTTTATCAAAGCCGACCTTTTTTAACCTGTAAGCATTTTTTACTATTTTAACAGCTTCCCCCTTGTCCTGTGAACGGCCGATCAGATGATAAAAGCGCCCGCCCTTTAAAATTTTAAACCCGCCTTCCTGTGCTTTTTTCTGCAGTAAATTAAAGTTTTCATCTTCATTCTCCAGAAAAATAAAGGGCTCACTGAATTCACGCTTTTTACTCTTCTGTATCTCTTCAATATTCATATCCATCAGTTTTGATAATTCATCATCGCTGAAATCCACAAAGCTCCGTATTCTTAAATTAAATTTAAGCGGTTCTAAAAAGTTTAATATTACTTCTCTCTCAACTCCCACTGTTTTTACAAAGTAATTGTTTTGTTTTTCACAGTCCAAACAATCAAAATCAGCAAACTGCTCAGGAAAAAAGACAGCACCGCCGTTTTCAACAATGAAAGGATATGATATCCCCAATCGCTCCTGCACATCATGAACTTCAGCAGAAGTTTTGCTCGTAACAACAATCAGCGGAATGTTTTTTGATTTAACCAGGGATAGCGCTTCTTCTGCGCCGGCAAAAGAATAGGTTTTGTGATCCAGAAGTGTACCGTCCAAATCAGTAAAAATAATAATTTTTTGCATACCACTATATTAACGTTTGCCGCATTAAATTCAATACATAAGAGATATATTCAATTTAAAAATATTCGGGATTATTTTGAAATAAAACTCTCAATTTAAACCATCCCTTTAAAAATATTTGACAACTTAATATTATTTACTAATCTTAAACATAAACAGGGGTGTTAAATGAAAAATTTTGACATAGCTTTTCCGGAAGATATTTTAAGTGGCAGTACAACCGATGTATATTTCAAACGTTCCGAAACAATTCTCAAAAAAGAAGGTATAAACAGAAATGTGGCTATGGAGGTTGCACAGAAGGGCTTTCCTGACGTGTACGACTTCGGCATATTCACCGGACTTTACAACGTACTGGATTTGCTTGAAAACAAACCGGTGGATATTTATTCCATAGACGAAGGCAGCTTATTTTTTGAAGACAGTCCTGTAATGACTGTGGTGGGCAATTATCTGGATTTCGGAGTCTATGAGACGGCAATCCTCGGCTTTTTATGCCACTCCTCCGGAATCACTTCCAAAGCGTCAAAATGTAAACTTAATGCAGGTGAAAAACCTGTTTTGAGCTTTGGAGCAAGACGGGCTCACCCTGCAATTTCCGGGATGATAGACAAATATGCCTATATAGGAGGGTGTGACGGTTTTTCCGTGGTGTTTACCGAGAAGCTTGTTGATAAAAAAGCAAGCGGAACAGTTCCCCACGCCCTTATTCTCCAAATCGGCGACACTGCAGAAACAATGAGATTGTTTGACATTCATGTCGAACCTGAGGTGGGGCGCATTGCATTAATAGACACCTTTAACGACGAACGTTTTGAAGCCGTTAATGTCGCCGGCCTGTTAAAGGAAAAGCTGGAGGGCATCAGAATCGATACTCCCGGATCCCGCAGGGGAAACTTAAAAAAAATTGCAGAGGAAATCAGGTGGGAACTTGCACTGAGGGGATACGAGCATGTAAAACTGTTTGCCAGCGGCGGACTGGATGAAAATTCCATTGCGGAACTTTCAGAGGTTATTGACGGATTCGGAATCGGCACAAGTATATCAAACGCCAAAGTAATGGATTTTTCCATGGACATTGTGGAAATAAATGGCAAACCTTTCAGCAAAAAGGGTAAATTCTCCGGTTTTAAAGAGCTTTATCAATGCGAAAACTGTCTGCATCAGAAGTTCAGCCATTTTCACAAGCCTTTGTCAAGTTGTGAAAAATGCGGCGGAAAAATGAAGAAACTTACGAAGAAAGTCATGGAAAACGGCAAAATTCTTATAAACAAAAAATCTCCGAAGCAGATTAGAGAAAGTGTGGTTAAACTATTGCCCAGACTGAAAGGAATACGGGATGAACAGTGCAGAGGCTGATTTAAAAATAGAACGAATGATACAAACACAGCTGATAAACCGGGATATCAGAGACCCCCGGGTTATTGACGCTTTCAGAAAAGTAAAAAGGCACCTTTTTGTGCGCCCGGAAGACATCGATTACGCCTATGAGGATACTCCCCTTTCGATAGGCTTCGGCCAAACAATTTCCCAGCCGTATATGGTTGCAAAAATAACAGAAACAGCCCGGATAGAAGACAATGACAAAGTACTTGAAATCGGAGCAGGTTCCGGCTATCAGGCAGCAATTGCAGCACAGCTATGTAAAAAAGTTTACGCTGTGGAAGTGATAAAAGAGCTTGCTGAATTTGCAGAAAACAATCTTAAAAAAGCAGGTATAAGCAATGTTGAAGTTATCACCCAAAGCGGCTTCCACGGTTATTCTGAACAATCCCCTTATGACAGAATTATCCTGTCTGCTGCTGCAGAGCAGATCCCGGAAAAATTGTTTGAACAGTTGAAGGAAAACGGAATAATGGTTGCACCCGTCGGCACATACCCCCAGACACTTTTCCGTTTCACCAAACAAAACGGAGAAATTATTAAAGAACGTTTTTTAAACTGTGTTTTTGTTCCTTTAGTCAGATAAAATATAAAAAAACACAATTTTATTTGCAAGCAAATCATGTTTTTGGTATTATAATATAAAGAGTTTTTATCTCTATTATTATATGGGGGTTCTAAATGAATATAACGGAAAAAATGAAATATCTGGGTGTTTCCAGGCGGGATTTTCTCAAATACTGTACTGCGTTAAGTGGAACACTCGCTCTCTCTCCTGCTTTCGGACCTAAAGTGGCCGAAGCTATAGAAAGCGACAACCGGCCGCCGGTTATATGGCTGGAATTCCAGGATTGTGCCGGTGATACGGAATCTTTATTGCGGGCATCCGCGCCCACTGCCGCTCAACTGGTTCTCGACTATCTCTCTCTGGACTACCATGAGACTATTATGGCTGCTGCAGGTCACCAGGCAGAAGCAGCTAAAGAAAGTACATTCGAAAAATATAAAGGCAAATACATTTGTGTTGTTGAGGGTTCCATACCCACCGGAGCAGATGGAGCATTCTGCACAGTTGGCGGCAAATCTGCAGTGGATATTCTAAATAAGATAGGCGGAAATGCAGCATTTATAATAGCTGTCGGCACCTGTGCTACATTCGGTGGACTTCCTGCAGCTTATCCCAACCCAACCGATGCGAAATCCGTTCAGGAACTTCTGCCCGGCAAAACTGTGATAAATCTCCCGGGATGCCCGATGAACGTTGATAATCTTAACGGCACTATAGTACATTATCTGCTTTTCGGTGCCCCTCCGGCAATGGATCAGTTTAACCGACCTAAATTTGGCTACGGTAAAAGAATTCACGATAACTGTGAAAGAAGAGCACACTTTGACGCAGGTCAATATGTTGAAACATGGGATGATTACGGGCATAAACAGGGCTGGTGTTTATACAAAATGGGATGCAAAGGTCCTGAAACATTTCACAACTGCCCCACCGTTAGGTGGAACGGCGGCACCAGCTGGCCGGTTCAGTCAGGACACGGATGTGTTGGCTGCAGTGAGCCGGGTTTCTGGGATACTATGACACCTTTCTATCACCGGCTGCCCAACGTCCCCGGTTTTGGTGTTGAAGCTACTGCAACAAAGATAGGAACTGCTGTGGTAGGTATCTCAGCAGTGGTTTTTGGTGCCCACGGTATAATATCGGCAATCAGAAACCGCGGCCTTGTACAGGAAGTTGAGTCTATAGATACTGATGAAGATGAAAAATAATAATCGAGGGGTTTAAATTATGGCTAATAAAATTGTTGTAGATCCGATTACCAGAATAGAAGGTCACTTAAGGATTGAAGCACAGGTGGAAAACGGCAAAATTGTCAATGCCTGGTCAAGCTCAACAATGTACAGAGGGGTTGAAAAAATTCTTAAAAACAGAGACCCCAGGGATGCATGGTATTTCACACAAAGGTTCTGCGGAGTATGCACAACCGTTCACTCCATAGCATCCATAAGGGCTGTTGAAAATGCCCTTGGTATTAAGATTCCTTTTAATGCGGAAATGATTCGAAATATCATTATCGGTATACAGAATGTCCAGGATCATATAATTCATTTTTACCATCTTCATGCTCTTGACTGGGTAGATATTGTTTCCGCTCTGAAAGCGGATCCCAAAAAAACAGCTTCGCTGCAGCAGTCGATATCCAACTGGAAATATTCCAGTGCCGATTATTTCCAGTCAGTCAAAGACAAGTTAGCCGCTTTTGCCAATACCGGCAGGCTCGGACCCTTTACAAACGGATATTGGGGGCATCCGGCAATGAAACTTCCTCCGGAAGCAAACCTGATGGCAGTTGCCCACTATCTTGAAGCACTTAATCTGCAAAAAGAAATCATAAAAATCCATGCAATACTCGGTTCAAAAAATCCCCATCCGCAAACATTCCTTGTAGGCGGGATGGCTATACCTGTGGATCCCAACAGCCAAAACGCTCTGAATGCAGATAAAATAGCCCAAATAAACAAATACGTAAACATGGCTGATGAATTTGTTAAGCAGGTATATATACCCGACCTTTTAGCAATTGCACCCTTTTATCTTGAATGGGCAAAATACGGCGGAGGTCACTTAAATTACCTAAGTTACGGAGAGTATCCGGAATCAAGGGCAGGATACCCGAATGAATTATGGATGCCTTCGGGAATAGTAAAAGGTGGTGATATAGGAAACGTCATGAATGTGGATGAAAAGAAAATCGAAGAGTATGTAACTCATTCATGGTACACCTACACCGGCGGCGATGAGAAGCCCAAACACCCTTATAACGGAGAACAGGAAGCAAATTACACCGGCCCAAAGCCGCCTTACGATTATTTGAATACTGATGAAAAATATTCCTGGGTCAAGGCACCAAGATACGATGATACACCGATGGAAGTGGGACCGCTTGCAAGAATGATTGTAGGCTATGCTAAAGGGCAGAAAGAGATTAAGTCTACAGTTGATTATGTTTTAAATAAGCTGAATGCAGGACCGGAAGTACTTTTTTCAACTCTCGGACGAACAGCTGCAAGAGGTATAGAAACACTTATTACTGTAGAAAGATTACCAAAATGGATCAATATGCTTGTTAAAAATATCAACACAGGCGATTATGAAACACAAAATGACACCAAGTGGGATCCTGAATCATGGCCTGCAAATGCAAAGGGTTATGGTTGGCATGAAGCTCCGAGAGGGGCACTCGGTCACTGGATTGTAATTAACGATGGAGCTATAAAAAATTATCAGGCAGTTGTACCGAGTACCTGGAATGCAGGTCCGCGTGACGCTAAAGGTACCAGGGGACAATACGAAGAATCGCTGATAGGGACACCTGTTGCGGACCCTGAAAAACCTCTTGAAATTCTCAGAACCATACACTCTTTTGACCCCTGCCTTGCCTGCGCAGTCCATGTTTATGACGACAAGGGCGATTTGAAGTCAAAAGTAAAGGTTCTTTAGGAGGACATTATGAGCGCACACACTTCTCCCGTAGAAAAAATGGTATATGTATGGGAAGGGCCGCTTAGAATAAGCCACTGGATCAATTTTCTCTGTATAATAATTCTCTCTTTTACAGGATACTATATACACAACCCGTTCATAAGTTCCCCTACGTCAACAAGTGCTTATGTGATGGGTACAGTAAGATATATACATTATCTTACCGGAACTATCTTTGCCATAAGTGTACTTTTGAGAATTTTCTGGCTCTTAGTGGGGAACCGTTACTCCAGCTGGAAATGCTTAAAGAGCTTGAATCTGTTTAACAGAAATGCCCGCTATGTACTTATCTCCTACATCAGATACTATACATTCACAGGAAAAAAGACACCCCATACTTTGGGACATAACCCAGTGGCTCTCATTGCCTATATTATTATTTTCGTGCTTTTTGTGCTGCAGGTATTCACTGGTTTCGCATTGTGGGCTCAGGTTAATCCGAACGGTCTTATGTACTCATTGACCGGCTGGATTTTTCCACTTATCAGTAATCAATGGATCAGGTTTTTCCACTATCTGGTAATGTTTCTTATAGGTGGTTTTGTAATTAACCATATTTACAGTGCAGTGTTATTTGACTTCAAAACTCAATCCGGTGAAATCAGCTCCATATTTTCCGGGTGGAAACCTAAGAGAACAGATTAATAATAAAAAGCGGGTGTTCGCATCCGCTTTTTTAATGGGTTATTTATGAATATATGTGTTTTGGGTTTAGGCAATTTATTGATGAACGATGATGCTGCCGGCGCCTTGACTGCAAAAGAACTGCAAAAGGAATTCGATAACTCCGATAATTTTAAAGTTGTCGAGGGCGGCACGCTGGGGATGGACTTACTGCATTTCATTCAATGGTCTGACTATCTTATTATAATCGATTCCGTTCAGCTCGACCTGGAGCCGGGAAGTGTTGTCAAAATTGAAGGCAAAGATATCGACTATGTATTTCAAAATAAACTATCCCCCCATCAGATGGGAATGAAAGACATTTTGTTTGCATCGGAAATTTCCGGTGATCTGCCGGAAAAAATAGTTTTTTACGGTATTCAGGTTGAAAACATTGAAATGGATATGGAATTAAGTGCAAAAGTTAAGGCAAACATATCAAAGCTGAAAAATGAAGTTATAAAGGAAATAGAGTGTGCTAAAAATTTTGCATTGGAAGAAAAACTATAAAAATCCTCTTTTAATATCTCCAAAAATTGTTTAAAAGTAATAAAATAACTGATCTTGGAGTCTTCAATGATTTCAGAATTTTATAAAATGAGCGGCGGCGGAAACGATTTTATTCTTATCGATAACACGGATAATTCAATCCCTGAAAGTAAAGCCTCAGGTTTAGCTGAAAAATTGTGTAAGAGGCAGCTTTCTGTGGGAGCTGACGGATTAATACTCATATGCAGCTCTGAGGAAGATGATTTTAAGTGGCTGTTTTATAATTCAGACGGTTCAGTAGCTGAAATGTGCGGCAACGGAGCCAGATGTGCTGCAAGGTTTGCTTATCTCAATGATATAGCGGGCAGGAGCATGACTTTTGAAACCTTAGCCGGAAAAATTAAAGCGGAAATTATAGATGACAATAGCGTCAAGGTTCTTATGACCCCCCCGTTGGACGCAATTTTCAATTATTCAATAGAAATAGACAAAAAATGGTTGGAAGTCTCAAGTGTTAATACCGGCGTTCCGCATGTTATAATTAAATCTGAAAATATTGCCAATGAATCTTTAATCGAAACCGGAAGAAAGATACGTTTCCACGATAAATACAGCCCCGCAGGCACAAATGTCAATTTTTACGAAATCACAGATGATTCAACAGTTGCAATGAGAACATATGAAAGGGGTGTGGAAGGAGAAACATTAGCCTGCGGAACCGGCGCAGTTGCCGTTGCAATTACCGCAAATGCTTGCGAAAATATAAATTTTCCTGTAAAGATAAAAACAAGAAGTGGTGCTACCTTGACAATTCATAAACAGGACAACAACTTTTTCCTTGAAGGGGAAGCCAGAATAATTTACCAAGGGGTTTTAAACAAAGAGGCTTATGATTATGAATAATGCAGGAGGATTTTATGTTTAAGGGCAGTATTGTCGCGACCGTTACTCCGTTAAAAAACGGAAACGTAGATGAAGAAAGACTGAGAGAGCTGGTGGAATTTCAAATTTCAAACGGCACAAAAGGTATAGTACCCTGTGGTACGACCGGTGAATCAGCGACACTGACTTATGATGAGCACTGCAAAGTTATAGATATCGTTATAGACCAGGTTAACGGCAGAGTTCCTGTTATCGCCGGTGCCGGTTCTAACAGTACTCACGAAACGGTGTTCCTTGCCAAACACGCAAAAGAGGCAGGAGCCGATGCCGCACTGGTTATCACTCCATATTATAATAAACCTACTCAGAAAGGGCTTTATGAACATTTTAAACATGTTGCAGAGAATGTAGATATACCGGTTGTCCTGTATAATGTACCCGGCAGGACAGCTGTTAACATGCTTCCGGATACTGTTATAGCTTTATCCAAAATTAAAAATATTGTCGGCATAAAAGAAGCCAGTGCATCTCTTGAACAGGCGGCACAGATAATAGAAAATACTGATGAAGATTTTGTTCTGCTCAGCGGTGAGGATTCAATGACATTTCCGCTGCTCTGTCTCGGTGGAGACGGGGTAATATCCGTATCTACAAACATTGTCCCCGGCATGATGTCGCAGATGTGTGAAAGTTTTGCCAAAAATGACTTTATAGCTGCAAGAAAAATACATTACAAACTTTTTAACCTTTTTAAGGGATTATTTTTTGAAACAAACCCTATTCCTGTTAAAAAAGCCCTTTATCTTATGGGAATGATTGAGAACGAAATCAGACTGCCTCTTGTGGAAATGACACCGGAAAATACAGAACGTTTAAGGCAGATATTAATAGACTTAAATCTTGACTTGAAACATTAGGAAGGGGTGAAGAATGAGTAATACAAACATCGCAATGGTTGGCGCAGCCGGAAGGATGGGCAAGCGCATAACTTACCTGATAAGCGAGGATCCTTCTGCATCTTTGACAGCCGCAGTGGAAGGCCCCGATTCTCCTTTTTTGGGGCAGGATATAGGTGAACTTGCCGGATGCGGTAAGCTCAATGTAGATATAATTGATGATTTACTTAAGATTTCCGACTCGGATGTTGCAATAGATTTCACAGGAGCTGCAGTTACCCTAAGTAATCTGGATAAATACAGACAAGCCGGTGTCCCTCTGGTTATAGGAAGCACTGGCTTCGATAAAAATGAAACAGCTGCAATAGAAAACCTTGCAAAATCTATTCCTGTAGTTTTTGCTCCTAACATGAGCCTTGGGGTCAACCTCACATTTAAAATCCTTGAAATGGTTACCGGTGCTATAGGGGAAGATTTTGATATAGAAATCATAGAGGCTCATCACAGGATGAAAAAAGACGCTCCAAGCGGAACAGCAATGAAAATGGCGGAAATTATTGCAAATAAACTAAAGAGAAATCTAGACAGAGACGCTGTCTTCTGCAGACGCGGGCTAATTGGCGAGAGATCGGATAAAGAAATAGGTATACAGACAATCAGAGGCGGTGACATCGTTGGTGAACATACTGCAATGTTCTGCGGAGCCGGTGAAAGAATAGAAATTACTCACAAGGCCTCTTCACGGGACACTTTTGCAAAAGGAGCTGTTACTGCTGCAAAATGGCTTAACGGATGCAAACCGGGTTTATACTCAATGTTTGATGTTTTGGGACTTTAAACAAAGCGGGGAATTTCCCCGCTTTCTTATTTCACAAATTTTTTTACCGTATCAATAAGCTCTTCTATTTTTTCTTCTTTTTCTTGCTCATCAGCATTTTTGACAGCTTCTGAAACACAGCTCTCGACATGATTCTGAAGAATTAACAGTGCAACCTGATTAAGAGCACCTTTAACGGCTGAAATCTGGTTAATGATGTCTATACAGTATTTATCCTGTTCCACCATCTTTACAATACCTTTAGTTTGACCTTCGATCCTTTTCAGCCTGTCCAGAGAATTTCCGTGCTTAATTGAACAGCTTGCATTTTCCATCATTAACCTCGCTATTATTTTACAGGTTCGTATCCCGCTTCATCGATTGCATCGTAAATATCATCCATAGTTACACTCGTTTCATCAAATGAAACCTTAACATTCCCGGCATCCAGATCAACCACTGCAGAGTCAACACCTTTCAATCCATTAATTTCCCCTTCCACAGCCATTTTGCAATGACCACAAGTCATGCCTCTTACCTCGATAGTTACATCTTTCATAATTTCCTCCTTCTTGCGTTATTGTTTTATTCAAAACGCCACTTCTTAAGCCGCAGCGCATTAGAAACCACAGACACAGAGCTGAAAGCCATAGCACCACCTGCTATAACAGGATTAAGAAAACCGAAAGCAGCCACCGGTATTCCTAATGTATTATAAATAAGTGCCCAGAAAAGATTCTGCTTTATATTTTTTATAGTGGCTCTGCTGAGACTGACCGCTTTGTATACATTCATTAGATTATCACTCATTATGGTGATATCACCCGTTTCCACTGCAACATCTGAGCCGCTGCCAACTGCAATTCCCAGGTCACTTGTAGCAAGAGCAGGAGCGTCATTAATCCCGTCTCCAGCCATTGCAACCTTGTAGCCTTCAGATTGCAGCTGTTTTATTTTGTCCGCTTTGTCCGAAGGTTTTACTTCAGCCAATACTTCATCAATACCAAGTAATTCAGCAATTTTATTTGCAGTTCTCCTGTTATCTCCGGTAATCATATAAACTTTAATACCTTCAGATTTTAGTTTCCCGACAACCTCTTTGGCATCCTTTCTGATTGTATCCGCAATACCTATAAGTCCTGAAACTTTATCATCTATCAGCACAACCACAACTGTCTGTCCTTCTCCCTGAAGATCCGCAATACGTTGTTTATCGCTCTCATCAATATTAAGGTTTTGTTCGATAAAACCAGGGCTTCCCACTAAAACGTTTTTTTCTCCAATTTTGCCTCTGACACCTCCACCTGGTACAGTTTCAATATCCGAAGCATTCAGCAAATCGCCTGATTCTCCATAATACTGAACAATGGAGGCGGCAAGAGGATGCTCCGAATGATTTTCCAATGATGCAGTTATTTTAATAATATCTTCTTCGCTGTATTCTTCTGTGAGAACCTCTACTGACTTTACAGAAGGTTTTCCCTCTGTAAGCGTTCCCGTTTTGTCAAAACAGAAGGCATTTACATTTCCAAGCTGTTCAAGATATGCTCCGCCTTTAAAAAGAATCCCATTTTCCGCGCCTTTTCCTGTTCCAACCATTATGGATGTAGGTGTTGCCAGGCCAAGTGCACACGGACAGGCAATCACCAGAACAGCTATAGTAGGCATAAGGGACGCTTCCACATTGCCGCCGCTTATAAAAAAGTACCATATAACAAAAGTCAAAACAGCTACCGCTATAACCGCCGGAACAAAATATCCTGAGATAATATCGGCAAACCGTTGAATCGGTGCTTTGGAACTTTGGGCATCTTCCACAATTTTTATAATCTGAGAAAGGGTGGTATCCTCCCCCACTTTGGTAGCTTTGTATCGGAAAGGCTTAAATTTATTAATAGTGCCGCAGAAAACCTCATCACCCTCTTTTCTTTCTGCAGGAATACTTTCACCGGTGAGCATCGACTCATCTATGGTGGGGGAGCCTTCAGTAATTTCACCGTCCACAGGGAGCTTTTCTCCGGCTTTAACAATAACCGTATCTCCCGGCACAACTTCCTCAACGGGAACCTCCATAGTCTCGCCCTGCCGGAGAATTCTTGCCTTTTGAGGCGCAAGGTTCATAAGTTTCTCGATGGCATCGGATGTCTTTTCTTTTGCCCTTGCTTCCAGATATTTACCGAGAAGTATAAGTGTTATAAGAATAGCTGATGTTTCAAAATACAAATGTCCGCCGGCAAATATATTATAAACACTGTAGAAATAGGCCGCAGAAGTTCCCATTGCAACCAAAACATCCATATTAGCCGTTAAGTGTTTTAAATTTTTATAGGCACCTTTATAAAACTGCCAGCCGGCGTAAAACTGAACGGGTGTTGCCAGAATAATCTGCACAAGCGGTTTTGTTAACAAACCGCCGGCAAACTTTATGGAAAACAGATTAAGCACCATCCCCAACAGCAAAGGAAACGAAAAAACGGCGGAAAATATAAATTTGAAAAGCTGTTTCTGCCCTTCTGTAAATCCCTTTCCTTCACTTTTTTCACCATCTTCCTGAGTAAAAGCCTGGTATCCCAGCGAATCAATGGTTTCGAGAAAATCTTGCACATCCAGTAAACCGTCAATATATTCCACAGAGGCCTTTTCTGTAGTCAGATTAACAGTGGCACTAAGCACTCCGCTCATTTTATTCAATTTTTTCTCTATTCGGCTGGAACAGGCAGCGCATGTCATCCCTTTGACACTAAGCTCAACACTTTTCTTTTCCACACCATAACCCAAATCCTCTATAATCTTTACAGCATCATTTACAGAAGCATTTCCATATGTAGCTATCTTTGCTTTCTCAGTCTGCAGATTCACAGCAACATTTCCAAAGCCATCTTTTTTTGATAATTTTTTCTCTATACGGCTGGAGCACGCAGCACAGGTCATCCCATTTATTTTTATTGTATATTCTTTTCCTTTATTTTCACTCATCATATCCTCCAATACATATACCCTGTAGGGGTATTAATAATACATTTTGAATATAAGTCAAGAGAGAATTATTGGCGGCTTCCCAAGTTTTTTGCATTTAAAATATTTGGCAATACTTTATATAGATATTGGGATATTCACGAATGAAGAGATCGATGTCTGAGAAACATACTGCCAGTTACCGATCATACCCTGTGAATAAATCTTTTAATTGAATAAGTTTTGCTTATAAGAACAATTATGAGAGGAGGGTATAGGCGGTTACTGGCAGTAGTTACGAGTTTCGATCTCGAATATGAGTGAAAATCCCAATATTGATATAGTTTTCTAAAAAAATGGGAGGACGCCAAGTAACTAATACACCACTTCACTACTTCCCTTATCACGCATAACTGCCTATTCACATTGTACTGGTAAAATGATAAATTTTCTATTAATATGAATATAATAGAAAAAAGCTTTATTCTTAGCTGCCAAGGATTTTAAATGGAATTTTTACTGATTTTTAATAAATCGATACTGCCTATATTTCTTATACTTTCAATTGCATTTATCTATTACAGAATTTTCAAACCCAATATCAAGGATATAGCAAATATTACACTAACAGTCCTGGCACCAATAATGACCTTTGAAGCACTTGTAAAGTATAACATCAGTCCAGAAGCTCTAATCCTGCCGATAATTTTTGCATTTCTACTGACTTTCGGATTAATGGCAGCTGCTTATGGCTGTTATTACATATTCAGACTGAATTCTTCTCAGAAAATACCATTAGTCCTTGCAGCTTCCATGATGAATACAGGTAATTTCGGCCTGCCTTTGATTTTTTTCACATACGGAACAGATGCTAAAGTATATTCAATAATATATTTTATAGCTTTCAGTATCCCACTAAGCACAATTGCTATTTATATCAGCAGCGATAAATCCAGGATTCCTGACATTTTGATAGATATCCTTAAAATACCTATTTTTCATGGAATGATAGCCGCACTCCTGCTTAACTTTATGGGAATCAACTTGCCTTCAAGCATAGACAAAAGTCTTGCTCTGGTCAGTCAGGCTGCAATTCCCATGATGATTTTTGTACTCGGCTTACAGCTTTCTTCAATAAAAATAGAGTTCGGTTTTATCAAAGTTATAGGAATTGCCACATTTCTACGCCTCATAGTATCTCCTGTACTTGCTTTCTTGATGCTTAAAATGTTAAATATCCACTCTCTCGAACAAAATGTAGCCCTTTTACAGACTTCCGGTCCTGTTGCCGTGCTCACCCTGCTTTATGCAATCAGGTTTAACAGGTCGCCTCACCTCATGTCTGCAATTATTTTTGTAACAACTTTTGTTTCCGGAATTACACTGACAGTTCTGATAAAACTGATTTAAGGTTTTCAAACAATTTAATAAATTTAATCCTTCCAAAGGTATTTGAGGTAGTAGTGGTTAAATGCTATGTCCAGCGAAATAACCAAAGTTGACCATGGTACTTAAAACTTAGCACTTAGCTCTATCTCCCCACTTCACCATCTCACTCCTCTTAAGCAGGCTTACTGGTATCACCCCCAATAATTATATAAAAATATTGTTTTACATATACTTAGCTAATATAAAACTGATTTCAATGTAATTTGCACAAATGAAACAGCCGATGTCTGAGAAACGTACTGCCGGTTAGCGGTCACACCCTGTGTTGGAATGTAAAGTGGATAAATATTTGCAAATAAAAACAATTATGAGAGGAGGGTGTAGACGGTTAGCGGCAG
>NZ_JAXKVW010000027.1 GCF_036172515.1 Flexistipes sp. | reverse complement strand
GAATTTGTCAACAGATTCAGAATGGAGAGACCTCCGCTGCCCGCAATGTCTTTGTCAACCGATACTTCGGTTTTAACATCTGTTGGTAACGATTACGATTTTGATCAAATATTTGAAAAGCAGTTGATGGCTCTTTGCAAACCGGAGGATCTTGCATGGGGTATTTCAACCAGCGGAAATTCCCCGAATGTTCTTAAAGGGCTCAGGTTTTGTGCCAAGGAAGAAATTTCAACACTCGGTTTTGCCGGACGTGACGGAGGTAAAATGAACGGTTTATGTGATTTTATGCTTACCATCCCTTCTGATAATACTGCTAGGATTCAGGAGGTTCATATCATAGCTGCCCATGTCATTTGTGCTCTTGTGGATGAGATACTTTTTGGCAGATTTAATCCGGATATAGTGGGGTAAATTTTGGCAAAAATTTTCAAAGACTGGCATAAACTAAAGAAAGAATTATCAGACATCAGAAAAGGGAAAGAGGTTGTTTTGACAAACGGCTGTTTTGATATAGTACATCTCGGACATTTAAGATATCTCCAGCATTCCGCTGAAGCCGGCGATTATCTTGTTGTTGCTTTGAACTCAGACGATTCTGTGAAAAAACTGAAAGGTGATACAAGGCCCATTAATAAACTTGATGAAAGAATGGAGTTTATTTCATATATAAAAGGGGTGGATTTTGTCACCTGTTTCAGCGTTGATACTCCCTACGATTTGATTAAATTTATAAGACCGGATGTATTGGTTAAAGGCGGAGATTGGCCCATTGAATCGATTGTGGGAGTGGACATTGTTACTGCTGACGGCGGCAGAGTGGAATCTCTGAAATTTGAAGAGGGGTATTCCACAACCTCGATTATAGAAAAAATAGTGAAGATATACTGTTAACATGAAAGGTTATACTCATTTATGGGGTGCATCCAAGCTCCATTTTTTAAAAGAAAATCTGGTTGATGATAATTCGCTGAATATAATAATTGTTGACGATCCGGCTGCCTATGAAAAGATTGTCAATGAAGCGAACTTCTTTTTACCACATCTTAATCCTGTCTCATTGCCACCTTATTTTCAGGAGCCTTTTGAATTGGCAAGGGTTTTGCCGGAAATTTTTACCAAACGCGCAAATGCCCTTAATGCGGTTTTAAATAATGAGACTTCTCTTGTTATTACAACATTGTATGGTCTGTTAAAAAAACTTCCGCCAAAAGACGTATTTCTTTCTTCCATTTTAGATATTGAAATAGGCACGGAAATTACAAGAGAAGAATTTATATATTACCTGGACATTTTAGGATTTGTTAATGTTGAAATTGTTGACGGTATCGGTGAGTATGCTTTCAGAGGAGATATCTTCGACCTGCTGCCGCCGGGGTATGATCTGCCGGTGAGGATTGAATTTTTTGATGACGATGTTGAGCAGATTTACCTTTATAAACCTGATACCCAACGAAAAGTTGAAAACCTGGAAAAGATAAAACTAATGCCTGCAACAGAAGGTATTTTTGAAACGGAAGAATTTAAAAGAGCACTAAAAGGACGGCGGGAACTTGAGGAGGCCGAACTTTTCGGTAAGTTTGCAGGCTTTCACTGGTTTGCACCTCTTGTTTATGACAAGATGGACAGCTTTTTCGATTATACCCGGCAGGATGTTAAGCTTTATTTTCTATCGGAAAGCGGGAAGAGTTATATAAGTGTTTTTTACGACTGGATTTCGGAAAAGTCTGAATCCCGGGAAGAAGAACTTGTTTTATCCAATTTTGTCTCCAAAAATGTTTTAAATGATATTGATGAGAACTCTTTTGTTCATCTTGTAGAGCTTGATACTTCTGAAGATCTTACAAGACCGGATTATGGAAGCCCAAGGCTTAAACTGGGTGTTTCCAAAAATGTTTACGAATCGCTGGATAAGTTTATACATACGTTGAAAAGTCTGTTAAATGAAAAGTATATCGTTATTGCTGCAATTGGGAGCAGCAAATTTTACAGTCTGCTAAAACAGTTCTGTGAAGACTACAGTGTAGGCATAACGGAAATTTCACATTTAGATGAGGCGGAAATACCTTCTTTTTATGTTTACAGAGATACAGTAAGCGGTGGTTTTACAGACCAGAAGACACGAACAGCACTTTTTTCAGATGAGGATATCTTCGGTTTTTCCAAAAAAAGGAAAAAAAGCAGAAACAAAGAGGTTTTTAAAACTTCACTTTCCGATCTTTCTGCAGGCGATTATATCGTGCATGTGGATTACGGTATCGGAATTTTTAAAGGGCTTGTTCACAAATCTATAGGAGGCATTGAATCCGATTTTCTGGAACTTGAGTATGATAAAGGTGAAATATTATATGTTCCGCTGGAATCTATTAACCTTATCCAAAAATATGTGGGCTCAGGTGAATCATCTCCCCGTATAAGCAGTCTTCAAAGCTCAAAATGGAGTAAGTTAAAGAACCAGGCTAAGAAAAGTGCTAAAAAGCTGGCAATGGATTTGTTGAAGCTTTATGCTGAAAGAAAAGCCTTAAACGGTTTTTCCTTTCAAAATGACGGCTTTTTGGTCAGGGAGCTTGAAAACAGTTTCTTATTTGAGGAAACGGAGGACCAGCTTTCAGCTATACTGGATGTTTACAGAGACATGGAAGCTGATTATCCTATGGAGCGTTTGGTTTGCGGTGATGTTGGTTTTGGAAAAACGGAAGTAGCGGTCAGGGCTGCCGGTAAGGCTGTTGCCGCCGGTAAACAAGTGGCTGTTCTGGCTCCGACAACAGTTCTGACAAGGCAGCATTTTGAATCTTTCAGGCAGAGATTCAACGATCTCCCCGTTAAGATTGATTATATAAGCAGGTTGAAGACCCCAAAAGAAATTAAAAAGACATTAAAAAAGGTTGCAGATGGTGAGGTGGACATACTGATAGGAACACACCGCCTTCTTTCCACAGATGTTCATTTTAACGATTTGGGACTTCTTGTTATAGACGAGGAGCAGCGGTTCGGTGTGGCTCATAAAGAGAAAATCAGCGATATGAGAAGTAATATCGATGTTTTGACACTAACAGCCACGCCTATTCCGAGAACACTTCAGCTCTCCATTTCGGGGATAAGAGATATCAGTGTTATAGAAACTCCGCCGGCTGACAGACTGCCGATTATTACAAAAATAGTAAGGCAGGATGGGAATATCGGAAAATTAATAGAAAATGAAATGAAAAGGGGCGGGCAGGTTTATTTTCTCCATAACAATGTTAAGGATATTGTCAATACGGCTTCCTGGGTGCAATCGATGGCACCGTATGCCCGGGTGGATATTGCCCACGGTCAGATGAGCTCCATCCAGCTGGAAAAAGCCCTGATAAAGTTTTATGAAGGGGAAACTGACGTGCTTGTATGTACTACCATTATAGAAAACGGAGTTGACATAGCTAATGCCAATACAATTATTGTTAATTCTGCTGGTAATTTCGGGCTTGCACAGCTTTATCAGCTGAAGGGCAGGGTTGGAAGGTCAGACAAAAGGGCTTACTGTTATCTCGTGGTGGATAATCTTGAAGCGTTGAATCAGATTGCAAAAAAACGGCTGCAGATTATACAGCAGCTGTCTGATCTAGGGAGCGGTTTTAAAATTGCCTCCTACGATTTGCAGCTGAGAGGTGCCGGAGATCTGCTTGGTGCTGAACAGTCCGGATTTGTGACAAATATAGGATATGAATTATACCTTCAGATGGTTCACGATGCAGTAAAGGAACTTCAGGGTAAAGGCGGAATTAAAAATGAAGTGGAGATACAATCGAATGTTTCATACTATATTCCGGCTGAATATGTTCCCAATCCGGAAACAAGAATGAATTATTATAACAGAATATCTGGAATAGCTGAGAAAGATGATGTTGATAATTATATGGAGGAGTTCCAAACGATTTACGGTGATATTCCGGAACCGGTAAAAAACCTTTTGAAAATCTTTTATATAAAGAACCTGGCTTCGGGATGCGGAGTAATTAAATTAACCATATTCAGCAGTAAAATGAAAATCTCTTTCGACAAAAATGTAACCCTTGATCCGGCTATTATTCTAAATTTAATCAGTGAACTGCAGCTGAAAGCAAATTTCAGTTCTGAGTATGAAATCAGCATTGTGAGCAAAGAGAACGATATCCTTGAAACTTCCATTGCTTTTTTTGAAAGTCTGGCGGAGATATTTTCACTTGAGAAATCATATGCATAATAGTATTGATTGATGGTGGGGTTGGTGAATGTTTAAAGTAATTGTATTGTGTTTTTTTCTTATAATTGGATGCGGACAGCAGAAAGAAAATGTTACAGATGATTCCAAGAAAACACCTGCAGAGGAGAAATCTCAGGTTACTCAAAAAAAGCAGCCCGTACTCAAAATTAACAACAATGCTTATTATGTTGAAGATATAATAAACTACGCTTACTATACTCTCTCTGAAATGAATGAGGAAAATAAAAACAACCCGGAAGTTAAAAAAGAGATTATTGAAAATTTTATTGATCATAAGCTTCTTTTGAAAAAGGCGGAAAACAGTGGTATAACTGTGGACGATGCTAAAGTTAAAAGGGTCTTGGATAACTTTAAATCCGCTTTCGGTAAAGAAAATCTCAGTACATATACCAATAAACCTGTTCTTGATATCAGAAGACTGAGTAATGTTATAAAGGAGCAGCTGATAATACAAAAATTTTTAGCTGAGAAGCTTAAAAATATTAAACTGGAAGAAAAAGATTTGAAAAATTATTACGATGAATTTGTAAAAAGATATAAAGGTGTGACTTTATACCATATATACCATCTGGTAGCTGATAATGCCGAGAGTGCCGGAAAAGCCAGACAGCTTATGAGGCAAAGGCATGCATTCAGCGATGTGGTAAAGAAATTTTCTGTGGGCACTCTGAAGGAGGAGGGCGGTGATATGGGTTATGTCGATATAAGCAATTACCCCGCGCCATTCCAGCAGGTCAAAGAAATGCGGATAGGCAGTGTAAGCAGTGTGATAAAATCTGATTACGGCTATCATATTTTTAAACTGGTGGATATAAAAAGAAATATCCGACCTGATTTTAAAGAAATCAAAAGTAAACTTTACTCGGAATTGTTTATCAAAAAACAAGATGAGTTATTGGATAATTTAACGAAGGAGTTACGGTCAAATGCGAAAATTACTATTAGTGACAATGTTAGCTTTGTTCTTAGTCCAAAACCCCCTGAACGCTCAGATAATTGATAAGATACTGGCGGTTGTCGGCGACGAAGTGATTACCAAGTATGAGGTGGAATCATTTAACCCGGAAAGGGTTAAGCAGATTTATTCTATTGAAAATGAAGAAAAGAAGGATAAAATACTTCAGGAGTACTATGATAATGTACTCGATTTTCTTGTGAAACAGTACAAGATTGAAATTGCAGCAAAAAGAGAAGGGGTGGAAGTTACAGAGGCAGAAACCAACGCCGCTTTACAGGATGTTTTAACCAAAAATAATGTCAGTATGATGCAGCTGAAATCGGCACTTAAAGAGCGGGGGCTAACTCTTGCCAAATATAAGTGGCAGATTAAAATGGATATATTGAAATCCAGAATAATGAGCAGGATTATTGCTCCAATGGTTGTTGTTACTAACGAAGATATAAGGGATTATATAGATGAGCACCCTGAAATGGATTTGTCAGACAAGTATGAACTGAGAATGATTGAAGTTAAAAACAAAGATGAATTTAAAAAGATGAAAGATTATTTGGAAAGTCATTCCTTTTCGGATACGGCGATTAAGTTTTCAAAAGCTGCTTCTGCAAAATCCGGGGGATATATCGGTTTTGTAAGTCCGGATCAGATTGCTGAAGTTATTCAGAAGAAACTGGAAAATGCAAAAGCCGGAGATGTTTTCCGCGTCAATAATGATAACAGTATTCAGTTATTTAAGGTGGAGTCGTTTTCCAGTAAATATGATGTTGATAATAAGACAAGAGAGGAGATCGTTTCAAAAATAAGGGAAAAAAAGCTGCAAAACGTTTATGAAAACTGGCTTGAAGAGCACAGTGAAACGATATATGTCAAATACAAGTATTGATTTATAATTGTTGATTTTTAGTAAGCAGGTAATATTTTGTTTAGGAAATAAATAGCAAAAACCGGAGGTAAAACATACTATACGGCTACACTGAAAATCTGAAGGCGAAGTTTTTAAAGCGATTTGAGAGACTGGATAAGAGAAAAAGTAAATCAACAGCGATCATTTCCAATGATCTTATAAAAAACATTACTTCCCTTTCTTATGAGACAGGTCAACAGATCGGTCTGTTGATCGACAGGAACAATACCATTCAATATGTACTTGTTGGCACAAATAAAGAAGTTCTTATACCAAAACTGCACAGATTTGCGCTTGTGCCTGGTAAATTGCGCGGCTTAAGGCTGGTACACACACATTTATACAATGAAGAACTGACAGATGATGATTTTACCGATCTTGTTCTTTTACGGCTCGACTCCGTATCTGCTGTTACTATGGATGAAAACGGTAATCCCCTTCAAATGCATTCAGCACACATTATGCCGCCGGATGCTGATAAACCCTATGAGGTTTTTACCGATAAAGACCCCTACGACCAGAAGCTGGATTATTCAAGTTTTATTAAATCCCTGGAAGAAGAGGTTGAAAGTAAAACAAAGCAGCTCCATGAAACAAAATTATATGAAAGTGCAATACTCATAGGTGTCTATAGTAATAAATATGAAGCCGGAGAATCCATGGCAGAATTGAGAGAACTCGCTGCCAGTGCAAAAATTGAGGTCATGGATACCTTCTATCAGATTAAAAACAAGCCTAATCCAAAATATATTGTGGGTTCCGGTAAGTTAAAGGAGATTGTCATCAAAGCTCTTTCCAGCGGTGTGGATTATCTGATTTTCGATAATCAGCTTTCACCGGCTCAATCAAAGGCCGTTGCAAATTTTACTGAGCTCAAAGTGATAGACAGAACGCAGCTGATTCTGGATATTTTTGCCGCACGTGCAAAGTCAAATGAAGGTAAGCTGAGGGTTGAGCTTGCCCAGTTGAAACATATTCTTCCGAAACTCAGCGCAAGGGACGATTCCCTTTCCAGACTCACAGGGGGGATAGGTGGCAGAGGCCCCGGTGAAACAAAACTTGAAGTGGATCGTCGTAGAATTAACGATAGAATAGCTTTTTTAAACAAGAAACTGAAAAATATAGAAAAAAACAGAAATGTTCAAAAAGGTAAAAGGCTGAAAAATAATTTACCCATTGTGTCGATTATTGGATATACAAATGCCGGGAAATCCACTCTGCTCAATGCTCTTACCAAGTGTGACACATATTCGGACAATCTTATGTTTGCGACACTTGACACCAGCTCCAAACGTATCAGGTTTCCAAGAGAACGGGATGTTATTATAACCGATACGGTGGGTTTTATAAGAGATCTGCCCTCCGGTCTCAAAGGGGCATTTAAATCAACACTGGAGGAGTTGGATGATTCCGATCTGCTGCTGGAAGTTGTGGATGCCTCAAGTTATCATTATAAGCAGCATATTCAGTCTGTGTTGGAAATTTTAAATGAGCTAGGTTTAAATGAGAAAAGAAAAATACTTGTTTTCAACAAAATTGATAAACTGAGCGAAGATGAAATTTTTGAGATTGAGAGGGAATATACTGAAGCCGTTCTTGTTTCAGCAATAAAGAAAACCAGTCTTGACCCGCTTCTGAAAAAAATACAGTCCGTATTGTTTCAGGAAGGAAAAGAAGTGCTTTTCAGCGGCCAGCATTAGTCATTTAAATGTTTTTCCATGAAAAGGACTATCCTGTCTTTTCTGATATAATAATCAAAATCTCCGTTAGCAGTATTTTCAACCATGTCTGTATAGCCGGTGCTTAATGCGGTTTTTAAACCTGGGCGGTTCAGCTTGATGAAACGATTTAATTCTGTTCCTTTGCCGTCAGGAAGGGAGTAATCGATTACCACCAGATCAAAGTTGTTTTCATTGATTAAACTTATTGCTTCTTTAATATTTTCGGCACATTCGAACTGGAATTTGTACTTCCTGGAAAGTATGGAAAATATATTTTTAAAATGTTTTTCATCATCCACAAGAAGGATTTTCATTACTTTACACCGTATGAATTTTAGTATAAAACTATCTTAGTGATATAATGACGGAGGATCAAGTGTTTAATAGGTTATTTAATATTTTGTTAATTACTGCTTTTTTGATACCCAATTTACTGTTTGCGGCGAGTCTTGATAACCTTATCAACAGGTTTGAAAATATTAATACGATGCATGCTCAATTTACCCAGAAAACAGAGATAAAAGGCTTTGGTGAGGATATTTACGAAGGAGAAATTTATCTTATTAATAACGAGAAAGTTTTGTGGGATTATAACAAACCTTATGAGCAATATTATCTGTTTACCAGAGACACGATGGAATACTATGACAGTTCCACAGATCAGCTTATCAGACAGAAGGTTACATCAAGCAGCGGAAACAACATTGTTTTCCAGCTGTTGGTGGATATAAGTAAAGTTAAGGATTCCTTCAGTATAGAAAAAATAGCTGAAGATAAATTCAGGTTAACTCCAAAATCAGATATGGGGTTAAAATACCTTACGATGACTTTTGGTGAAAAGTACCTGGAAAAAATATACAGCGTGGATAAAAAGGGTAATCACACGGAAGTTACATTTGAAAATGTACGCCTGAATGTGGATATACCGGCAGGCGTCTTTGATAAAGAAGTACCTATGGGTACGGAGATTTTCAACTACTGATATGTGCCGTATAATCTCAGTCGGCAACATCAGCTTGGGGGGCACCGGAAAAACCCCGTTTGTTATCTATTTGTGCACGGAACTTCTTAACAGGGGATTTCGTGTCTGTGTATTATCGAGAGGGCATAAGGGGAAAATCGGATTAGGAACAAATATTATTTACGACGGAAGGAAATTTCTTGTTGATAAAGAACTATGTGCTGATGAACCCTTCCTTATAGCTCAAAGGCTTCAGAATGTACCTGTTATTACAGGTAAAGACAGGGTGAAGAGTCTTAAGCTTGCCGTGGAGCGTTTCTCCCCCGATTTTGTTGTTCTGGATGATGCTTTTCAGCACAGAAAAATTCACAGAGATATTGATATTGTACTTTTGGACCATTCAAACCCTGTTTCCACGGGTCTTGTTTTTCCTTTCGGGTATCTCAGGGAGATGCCACGAAATCTTCAGAGGGCGGATATTATTGTATTTACAAGGGCAAAAGATTATAATATTCCCGATAAGGTGAAAAGGTATATTAAGTCAAAGCCTGTTTTTTTCTCCCATATGTTAATTGACGATTTTTATTTTAAAGGTGAAAAGTTTCCCTTAGATGTTGTGCAGAATTACAAGTTTTATGCATTCTCCGGGATTGCTACCAATAAAAATTTTTTCAACATGCTTGCTGGGAAAAATATCCCGATTATTTCATCCAGATCTTTCTCGGATCATCATAGTTATAAGCGGAAGGATTTTACATGGCTTACGGACAGGTTGAAAAAATCCGGAGCAGACTATCTAATAACAACTGAAAAGGATTATGTGAAGTTATCAGATGAGTTAAAAAATAAGACTTTTTATACAGCTGTATCTATGCGCCTGGATAATGATTTGGCTTTCTGGAACAGTATATTTGAAAAATGTGAAAAACCAGAAAAGGCTTAACCTTCTCTGGCTTTTTTATACTATTTTTCTAAAGAAAACTCCATTGTATCAAACCAAAAGCCGTCCTGATGCATAAAATCCAACTCGGCTTCAATGATCTGATAGTGCTTTTCTTCAACGCCTGCAAGTTTGGTAAAGAATTCCTTAACCTCTTTGCTGTAGTCCTTTTGAGCTTCTGCCTTATAGAAATCAATAGCCTTCTTTTCATGGGACAGGGCTATTTTCAGTGCTTCCTCATCTCCGATTTCCCCTTTTTCAACAGGCTGAAGACTTACATCTTTCTGATCCGGCATAAAGTTGGAAAGTCTCCCCTTTGGTACCTCTACTTTTTCTACAGTTGTCCCTTCTGACAAAGAGGAAATCATTCTTTCTATCAGCTCCAGATGGTCAACCTCATCTGATGCCAGCTGAACAAACATGTTCTTGCCGGAGATAACTTTTGTCTCCTTGGCAAATTTGAGATAACTTCTTAATCCTTCTTTTTCTGCTTCATAACCCAATTTTAAAGCTTCCAGTAACTTCTTGTTCGGCATATCCTGCAACCTCCTTAATTTAATATGTAATACAAATTATATAGATTTGTTATTTTTAAACAACCTGAAAATATTTTAAAATATAATATTTTCAAATCAAATACCTCTCATTGATTAATTTATGAGGTTTTCCCAGTTTTCAGTGCTCAGGAAGCTTTCTGTAACTTCAGTATCCATCTTTTTGAAAAGGTCATAAGTCATGCTGAAACTCATAATATTGTCACCAAAGCTGTTTTTGGCAGCATTTCTGGCTGTGATATCTATTAAGCCTATAACACCTTTGGGATTCTCGGTGTTTAACTGCTGATAGGTTAAAATTCCCGCAGATTGGCAGCCGGCACCGAACGGAGCTTCCACATTGTTTATCCCTTTTCTGAAATAGTTGCATAAAACTATCAGAGCTGAAAGCTGGTTAGCGTTACAGAATATTGTTATGCTTACAGGCTTCTCATCTTCTTCTGTTTTACTGAGAGGTTTGAATATTGTATATTTAGCCGGAATATCCATGAAACCCAGCTCATCGATGAAATCTTCAACTATTTCAGGGTCTTTTGCATAGCGTTCCCCGTGGAGGAATTCATGTATAAAATGTTCAGGTGCTTTCCCTTTCATCTGCTCTGCCACTGCTTCACCTTTTGGATATCCTTTGTTACCGTTTGACAGAAATCTTGCAAAACAGTCCGTACCGCCGGGAAAATTTTCATATTGATTTCCGAAGCCCAATCCGACACCTCCACCCGGGCAGCCGAAAGTTTCAGAGTCCACAACAGCAGTTTTTCCTTTAGCGGCTGCAGTCATAAGGGAGATAATGCACCCCCGCTTTCCTTTCTGGAACTGGATTTTTTCTTCAGGGGCTTCGTCTTTCCAGATTGTTGCAACCGGTTCAGTCTTCAGGTTCAGGTATTCACTCATATTGCATTTCATGATTACCTCCCAATTTTACGGATAATTAGTTTATATTGTACATGATTTGTAGAAAAATAAAAAGTTTTTTGCAAAAATTAATATGACAATTAATAAAATATACGTTATGATTTAAGAATATTTATTTTTTGTAAATCAGGTGGAACATGTCCTCGATTTTTATTTTACTGCTTATTATAGGTATAATTGCCGGCTTTGTTATGCACCGCAGTGACTTTTGTGTAGCAAGCATGCTCAGGGATATTTTTATGTTCAACCGTTTTGATACGGTTTTTTCTCTCTTCTTTCTTCTTTTAATGAGCGCAGCGTTGTATCTGCTTCTGTTCTTTACCGGTTTAATAGATATATCACACCCATGGGCAGGTGTTGTGAGTGGCAGACAGTTTATAGGCGGTGTTATCTTCGGCGCAGGAATGGTGCTGGCCGGCGGGTGCGTTATTGGAACACTGTATAAGATAGGTTCCGGCAATGTGTCCAGCTTTTTCGCATTTATAGGTATTCTTTGCGGTTCCTTTGTTTATGCTGTTATATATCCGGAGATTTCAAATATTGCTGGCAGACTTGACATCACATCAAATTTTGTAAGCTTATACAGTCTTATAGATATTTCGATGTTTTACTTTTTAATATTTTATCTTTTGGTTTTTGCAGTGTTATTTTTCCTTTTAAAAAATAAAAACAGACTGTTTTTGAAGTCTCATGTAACCCGGTATTTACAACCGTTTTATGCTTCTGTAATATTATCCTTCTGTCTTACGGGTGTATTTCTTATAACCAAAATGCCTTTGGGCATTACTTCTACATACACAAAATTCAGTGCTTTTATTGCTCATTTGATTTCAAATGACTACTATGAAAGTATCTCCTATTTTCGCAATACAGTTCTGGACTATCACAACTCTTTTACAGATACTGATATTTCAGGCAAACTCGGATACCGTTTTGATGGTATATACCTTATACAGCTTCCGGTAATTATCGGGATACTTGCGGGTTCGTTTTTCTCAGCAATTAATCTAAGAGAGTTTAGCATAAATTTTAATATCCCTTTAAAGCAGTTTTTTATTGCTGTAACGGGGGGTTTTTTGATGGGTTTTTCCTCCAGGCTGGCAGGAGGGTGTAATGTGTGGTATCTTTTTGGTCAGCTTCCACTGCTGGATCTGGGTGCATATTTATTTTTGGGCGGGCTTCTGCCCGGAGTCTGGATAGGGAGTAAATTTCTTGAAAAATTGATTGTGGGGTGAGTGATGGATCACGGAAATGAAATTTTTGATTTGAGGGGGCAGATATGCCCCTCAACACTCTTAACTGCTTTAAAAAAAGTGAATGAAAAAAAAGCACAGTTAAAAGACGGGTTAATTCTGGAATTTAAAGTTGATAACAGAGATGCTATCAACACGATTCCGGAGTCGGCAACGAGAATGGGTTACAGATTTGATGTTGAAAAATCACATGGTTTTTATAAGATTAAAATATATAAATAAATTTGATTTTATATTTTGAATTGTAAGGAAAATTGATGGAAAACGGTGCCGTCTCTGATAAGGAGAAACTTTATAATTATCTTAAGGAAAAAATAAACCATCTTCTGAAAGTATTGGGGACGAAACCACTCAATCCTGACGAGCTTGATTTAGAGTCCATTTTATCCATTGATCCTATAGGAATAATAGCCGAGTCTTTTGATCAGATTCTTGAACATCTGAACGAAACAAATGAAGAGCTTATCACCGCGAAAGAAGAGATTTCTGCAATTTTTAACAGTGTTGGGATGGGTATACTGGTTATAGATAAATCATGCACAATACATTCCTTTAATCACAGGCTATGTGAAATGCTGGAAACAGATGAAAAAGAAATTTATAATTTAAATTTTGCAGAAATTTTTCCATCTGAAATTCAGGAAAATTATTACAATGATTTCTTTCATAAAGAGAGTTTTAAAGAATTTCACAACATACCTATTAAAAATAAATATTTTGATTTAAATATTGTACCTCTGAAAAGACAGCAGGGAGCAGTGAATTCTTATATAATAAGCTTTAATGATGTTACGGATAAAATCCATTCGGAATTAATGTTTCAGCAGATTTATGATAATGCCAATGATATGATTATAGGCCTGGATACAGAAGGGGTTGTTAGAAATTTGAATAATGCGGCAAGAGCCATTTTAGGCTGCTCAGATGAGGAACTAATCGGCAAAAAATTCAGCAGCATTTTGGCAGGAAATTATAGCGGGATACTTCCCTTTGAGCTTATGGAAATTATCTCAGACTCCCGTGTCAAAAATGCCGAAATGAAACTGATTGATAAACAGGGCAATGAAATATATGTGGACGGATCTTTTTTCCGGGGAAAGCTGAATTCTTCACAAACCGGAGTACTCGGTATACTGAGGGATATTACGGATAAAAAAAAGGTTGAGGAAGAGCTGGAGAGAGAGCGTGAAATTCTTTCCGTAACTTTGAGGAGTATTAATGACGGAGTGATTACCGTAAATGAATATTGTCAGGTTATAATGATCAACAAAACGGCAGAGGAGATGCTTGCCGTCAGTTCTTCTGAAGCTGAAAATGTTGCCTTGGAAAAAATTCTCAATTTTTCTGAAGTTAATCAACTTCCCTTATGCAGGATAGGACCCAAAAGATATTTTACTTCCCGGGAATATGACTCCAACAGCCGTTTTTGTCTTACCCTGAAAAACAAAAAAGGCACCGACTATAAAGTGGATGTGTTTATAACTCCTCTTATTGACAGAAGCAGCAGTATTATCGGCGGGGTTGTGGTTCTTAAAGATATTACGGATTATCTGCGTATTCAGGAAGAGCTGCTGAACAGTTCGAAAATGGAAGCCTTGTCTATAATGGCCAGAGGTATTGCTCATGATTATAACAATATATTAACGGCTATAATGAGTAATGTCTCGCTGGCTAAGCTGAAGGCCGAGTCTGAGAGTGTGGAGAAAGTTCTAAAGAACGCGGAAAATGCAGTTGTTAATGCAAAAAATCTTACAATGCAATTATCCACTTTTGCCAAAGAAGGGGTCTTGGCAAAAGAAATTGTTTCGCTGAAGGAGTTTCTGAAGAGTGTTTGTGATTTTACACTCAGCGGAAGCAGTTGCTACTATAATGTTCACTGCACGGAAAATGTGAGTTATGTCGAAGTTGACAAATCCAAACTTTCACAAGTTATAAACAATCTTCTTGTAAATGCGATACAGGCAATGCCCGGCGGCGGCAAAATCGGAATTGACTGCAGGAATATTGATATAGGCGAAGATACTGCTCTACCGCTGCAAAGGGGGCGTTATGTGAAAATATCGGTCACGGATGAAGGTAAAGGTATCCCAGAAAGCCAGCAGCATAAAATATTCGATCCTTTCTTCACAACAAAGGAGGAGGGAACCGGTCTCGGTCTGGCAACCTCTTATTCAATTATTAAAAAACATGGCGGTCATATAGCTGTTGATTCAAAGGTGGGTGAGGGTACTGCATTTCATATTTATCTGCCTGCGGAGAAAGACGGTATAGACTACAAAAAAGAAAAAGCGTCTCATCATATTCAGAAGCATCATAAAAAAGTACTCCTTATGGATGATAATGAGAGTGTTCTGGAATCCACATCAGAATTGTTGACGGAGCTCGGTGCAGATGTCGATGCTGTCAGAAGCGGGGAAAAAGCTGTTGAGAAGTTTGCTGAGGCTTTCAGAAAAGGGGAAGCTTATGACTTGTCCATACTGGACATTACAATGCCGGGAGGTTTCGGCGGTAAAAAGGTTTTTAAAGAGATAACCAAAATTGATCCGGAAGCAAAATGTGTTATTTCCAGCGGATTTACCTCAGATGAGCTTATAAAAAACTACAAAAAATACGGATTTTACTCCTGTCTCCACAAACCTTATGATTTGCGGGAATTAAACATGCTGTTGATGAATGTATAGATAAAAGAATCTTTATTTTTTAAATGAACGATAAATTTTTATGAACTAATTCTTCTTTAAAAAACTCTTGATTTCAATGTGATTTATAATTATACATACCCCACACGAATAATGGAGTTTTAGCCTTATTTTAAGGCTTTCTCTACATTTGAAGGATATTAAGGAGGAAAGAGAATGAAAAGAATTTTATTAGGGCTGTTTCTTCTTACGGCGTTTTTTGTCGTGGCGTGTTCGCAGAACACCTCATCAGAAACGGCGGAAGAGAGTGTGAAGGAGGAAAACACTCAGACAGTAAGTGCGAGCGAAAATGCGAACACCCAGCATAATACCGGCGGTGAAGGAATGGGTGAGCAAATTAATAATCCGCATTCCGGAATGAGCAGCACTGATGGGAAGGATAGAAAAATTATTGTTCCTGAAGAGGTTAAGGCTAAGTTTAAAAGTGTTATTGTAGAAATAAGTGATAACAGTTCAGGTTCGCCAAAGTTTATAGAAAGGGAGATAATGATTGGACAAAAAGCCGAAATTTCAGGCACTCCCCTGACAGTTGAAGTCGAGCACTATCTGCCGGATTTTGTTATGGATCAGAGCGGCGTAATGACTTCAAGAACTGCTGAAGAAAATATGCCGGCAGCAAAAATCAAGGTTTATAATAAACAGGGACTTATATTTGACGGCTGGCTTTTTAAGAATTTTCCCGGAATACATTCATTCCAGCATCCGGTATATGATATTAAATTGAAGGGTTCAGTTACTAAGTAATTGATTACTATAAATAAAAAAGGGGCTTTTTAAGCCCCTTTTTTTTATATTCCGATAAGTTCTTTTGCTTTTTGCTGGGATTTGGTAAGTATTTCTTTATGGAGGCTTCCGCCTTTTGAATCCATTGTTACAACACAGGGGAAATCTTTAACTTCTATTACCCAGAATGCCTCTGGAGTTCCGAATTCCTCAAGCTTAAAAACATCTTTTACATTAATTACCTTTTCAGCAATGAGAGATCCTGCACCGCCCACGGCATGAAGATAAACAGCACCGCATTTTTTCAGTCCTTCGGCTGTCTTTTCTCCCATGCCACCTTTACCTATCACAGCCCTTACGTTGTATTCGCAGATTACGTCGGCCTGATACGGTTCTTCTCTTGCACTGGTGGTAGGTCCTGCCGCTATAAAAGACCACTGGCCGTTTTCATTCCTTACCACCGGCCCGCAATGATAGATAACGGACTCTTCAAGATATTTTCTTATGAAGTCGGGTTTTTCCTCCACCATCAGTTTATGTGCGGCATCTCTGGCAGTTACAATTGTACCTGTAAGTGATACTTCATCACCCACATTAAGTTCTCTGATTTTCTCTTCCGAAATAGGGGTTGTGAGATTAATCATATTTCACCTCGCCGTTCTTGATTATCATTTGCTTTCTTCGGTATGCCCAGCACATGTATGAAATGGCCACATAGAATGTTGCCGGATGTCTGTGCTGATAATCTATATGAGTGCCTAAAACGGTTGTTTTACCTCCAAAGCCCATAGGGCCTATGCCGAGTTTGTTGAGATCTGTATGTAGTTCCTCTTCAAGCTTTGCGATTTCAGGATTTTCGTGGCGCTGGTTAAGTTTTCTGAAAAATTGTTCTTTTGACAATGCATAGGAGGTCACCCTGTCTCCGCCGATGCCCACACCGATAATGCCGGGTGCACATCCAAGTCCCTGTGCTTTTGTAACGGCATCTATAACGACCTTTCTTACTCCCTTCAGGTCCCTGCCTGCTTTAAGTCCTGAATCAGGTAGTTTGTACTGGGTTCCGACATTTTCGCTGCCGCCTCCTTTGAGCATCAGTCTGATTCTCACTTCATCTTTATCCCATTGATGAAAGTGTATGTAGGGAGCATTTTTACCGATATTGTTTCCGCTGTTTTTGTTTGTGACAGGGTCAACGGCATTGGGTCTTAAATATTGCAACTCTGTTGCCTGGCTTGCAGCATTTTCAATTGCTTCACGGTATTTTTGTTCGCTGTCTCCAACCGGAAAATCGATGTAAAATATCAAAGCTCCGGTATCCTGGCAGATGGGCGTTGATTTTTGCCTGGCAAGCTGAATATCTTCCAAAATGGTGCCGAAGACATTTCTTGCAGGTGTACCTTCATCTTCCGTTTCGTAAGCTTTTTTGATTGCATCCTCCACATCCGGTGACAAGTCTGTAGACGCTTTTCTTATTAACTTTAATATTGATTCCTGGAGATTCATAAGCACCTCTCTTTAATCTGGTATTCGTCAAAAGCATGTAAATTGCCTTTAAAATTAATTTTGCTATATAATTATATATATGTCAACTGCATATTGTATACAATTAACAAGTGTTTTATTTTTGAGCACATTTTGTTATCTTATAAATACCATGATGCGGAATACATGATACGTGATGTGTAATGCGTAATTAGTGTGCGATGTGTTTAGAGTTCAGTGTTGAATACCCGCCCAACAAATTAAGGTTTCCCTGTTTACCAACTTCTCTATGGACATGCTACAGTTTAGTAGACAGTAAGTTAAGCCAATGCTATAAAAAAAGCAGAGGTGCGAAATGAAGAAACGAAGAGTTTACAGTGAATCTTTTAAGCGAGAAGCTGTAGAATTATC
>NZ_JAXKVW010000026.1 GCF_036172515.1 Flexistipes sp. | reverse complement strand
ACGGTTTCGTTGAACCAATGACAATTATGTCCTTTATCACCTTCAGTGCTCTGGAACCTTATACAACTTTTTAATAGCCTGTTAAACAATTTTTCCTACTTTCTTAATATACGATGACAGTGTTTTATGTCATCCCGAGCGAAGCCGAGGGATCTCCCTCTATATATTAATACTCAAGTTTCGCACTTCTCTGTGTCATTGCGAAACCCTGTGAAAACAGGGTTGTGGCAATCTCAAAATGATATAAAAAGAGAGATTGCTTCGTTGCTCTCACTCCCTGCCCTGTTAAATGCCACAGGCAATCAGCGAAGCTGATATTTAACAGGGTGAACAAAGACGTGCAATAAGTGCAAGTGTGAAACTTGTGTTAATAATTTATGCGAATCTGCTTATGCAAAAAATACCTTTAAAAAAGAATATTATTGATTACATTGTTCTATGATGAACTTAAAAAAAATTAAAATACACAAGAGGTAGTCAACTTGCTGAAAATATTACTTTCCTTAGTGTTCCTTTTTGCTTTTGTGGATTCCGGTTTCTGCTGGGGTTTCAATACCCATATAAAAATAGGCCTGGATATACTGGAAACCACTAATTTTTATATCATAAAAAATTATCCCATACATTTTCTTCTGGGAAACATTTTCCCCGATTTTTTCAACCTTTTCAAGGATATATCACAATTCAAAAAAAATCTTAAGACACACAGCTGGAGTACTGTCTCCAAGCTGTTCAACAATGCTGAAACGGATGATGAGAAAGCTTTCTGTCACGGATATGCAGGGCACTTGTCAGCCGATGTAATTGCCCATAACTACCTTGTCCCGCAAAATTACCTTTTATACAGCAGAAAAAAAGTTTTATCACATTTCCTGGTTGAAAGTGCTGAAGATTCCTACAATGACAAAAAACTAAAGCATACACTTACATACCTTCTGGACAATTCTGTCTTTTACGGTGATCATTTTTTGACAACAATGAGTGTCGATAAAAATTATTTTTCCCGTGAAATGAATATCTTAAAACGCAGCATAAAGTACATGAGCATATTTAAATTATCCGAATTGTCGAAATTCATCAGAGCCAAACAAATTCCTGATTTCAAAGAACGATGTGTGCAGTATCAGGAAAAAGCTAAAGATTATGCCCAAGCTTCAGTTGAAAACGGCTTCACGCAGTTTACGCGTTATGACCCGTCTGGAAGCAGAGCAATGAAACAGGCAAAGGACAACAGGAAAAAACTGGTAAAGGACCTGGGCAGAAAACAGCTCAAGTCTTTTGACAAAAAGACAACGTTTAAGAAGAACTATTTGATAAATGATAATGATTGATATTCAAAAAGCCTTGAGCAATTCATGAAACACGGCAAATTTAGTTCAATGTTCAAAGTTCAAGGTTCAATGTTAGTGAAATTAAAACCTTGCTATCTTGAGACATCTACAACTTATACTACCTGTACAACCCGTAAAACCCTTACGACCTTTACAACCTCCCTACTTCACACTTAACATTTAACACGAATACATTGACAAATTACTTTTCTGTTAACATAGTTATACTAAAAGGAGGTGGCGTCAGAATGAGTGAAAATGTATCCAATGAAGCGCATGACTGGTTTGGATGGATATGCAGTGAATGCGGGCATCAAAATCCTGTAAGCCAGACCATTTGCGAAAAATGCCAGAAAGTTACAAAACCCCAAAGCGGGAAAACGGAGGAGTGGTCTGATAAAAGTGAAGAAGACACCAACAACCCAAATGATGATGTACAGGTAAACAAATAATTTATTTGTTTTTATCGGATTGCCTGCCGGCCAGCAGGCGGGCATAAAATTCGTGCATTTTACCGGCAATTTCATCTGTTGAATAGTGTGAAGCAAAATCTTGAGCATTTGCAGAAAGTTTCATATACAACTTTTTGTCGGTAAGTATCTTTTCAAGCTTTTCCAGCCAAACCTTAGGATCTTCTTTAGTTTTATAACCGGTGAAATCATTCTGGACGACATCATCGATACCGCTCGACCTCACCGAGAGAACCGGTAATCCGGCGGACATGGCTTCCAGAATAACCATCCCCTGGGTTTCGGATTTTGATGTGAAAACAAAAAGATCGGCGGCTGAATAATAATATCCCATATCATCAGGCTCAACTGCTCCGGTCAAAAAAACCGTACTTCCAAGATTGAGAGCATCAATCTTCTTTTCCAGTTCGTCTCTGTACGGGCCTTCGCCAAGCATTATAAGCCTAAAATCAAAATCTGCTTTCTCTTTTACAAAAGCGATAGTGTCAAGGAGAAAATCAAGATTTTTCTCTTTGCCCAGTCTTGAAACCGTAACAAGTAAATACTCATTATCCGAAACATATCGTGATCTTATTTCCTCAGCTTTTGATTTATCTATAGATTCAAATTTTTTAAAATCAATTCCGGTGGGCAAAACAGTAATATGTGTTTTCACTCCGACAGCACGGAGATACTCTTCAGCCGAATAAGTCGGAACAACTACCCCATCACATCTGTTTGCAAATTTTCTTACCATATAATGTGAAATAAGATTCCTAAAAAGCATTCCTGGCAGCGGCACATAATGAGCATACAGCTCCAAACGCGTATGATATGTAAAAACAAGCGGCACATTCAGTTTTTTAGCCATATAATACCCTTTACGTCCCATCCAGAAAGGGTGGTGGACATGGATAATATCGGGATTAAAAATTTTCAGCCTTTTATATATCTTTCCTGAAAAAATATTGGCAACGGGAAAGTCCCTGAACTTACTGTAATGAAAAAGTGATTTAACTCTGTATACATCAGCCTTATCACCCTTTTCCTCCTCTCCATAGTCAGGAGCAAAAATAAGAACCCTGTTTCCCAGTTTTTTAAGTCCGGTTTTCAGCCGATGGATGGAAACAGGAACTCCGCCGATAAAAGGAAGATAATTATTGGTAAACATAGCCACATTTATCTTTTTTCCGGCAAAAAGTTCCGGATCTATGTCGAAGTCCTGATAATAATTTTTTTCCACAAAAACAGCATCGTAAAGCTTAACAGCAATAAGCAAAAACAGACACAGTATAAGCAGAAAATTCAGGAACCCCACATAAAAGAGCGAATGAATGAACAACCACAAATTTTCCAGCCTTTCCACAAAACCGCTTCTGGATGCCCCAATTCTTACCACTTCATAAGAAACCTTGTCTCCTGAGACATTAACCTTCAGAAAATGATAGAAACTTCTCTCATCATCCAGGACAAAACCTCCGCCGCCGCCTGTAACCAGATAAGTGACACCGTTAATTTCTTTCCTGTGATAAATTCCCAGATTATCTGCAAATACAGCATCCACATTAAAGCGTGAAAAGGTATTTTGATAAAATTTGCGCCGGTCTTCTTCAGATATATAATCTGACTCATTGCCGAATATACCGGAGACATCTATCTCCAAAGGAGCTTTGCACATAAAAACAAAAACTTTTTCATCTTTTAGCCCTGCCAGTTTATCCGAAAGCCATTTTTTCTGCCAAATAAAGGATGTTTTTTTCGTAGTATCCAGAAAAATAAAATGCGTACTGCCGGCTTTAAAACTGAAGTAATAAGGACCGAAGTATTCATAAAACTTAAAACTTCCAAAATTGCTGTACTCATTGACACCGAATGTAAGAACATACGGAATATTAAGCATCTCCAGCCCGGAATAAATGGATATGTATTTATCTTCTCCGCCGTCACTTACAGCATTGCCGACAGAAATCATAAAAGATGCTTCCGAAGAATTTATCCTCGGAACAATCTTCTTTTCAAAAACACCTATGGAATTATGTATATTTCCGATCACAGCAAAACTGAATGACTCTCTGCTGCCCAGCATTTCTGTAATTTCTGAAATATTTTTTACATTGAGTGCTTCAAAATTGGTTTTAAAAAGATATAGATACCCTTTATAACCGACAAGCATGGCAATAATGAGAAGATCTATATAAAAGAAAATTTTAAGTTTGCGTTTCTTTCCTTTCATCTCTTTTTACCTTTACGAAAAAGATCCCAATATAAAACAACCATTCCGATAAAAACGCCGAGATAGATTGTAAAGAACCTCCAGGCTACAGTAACAAGTGTTATATCGCTTTGGGACACAAAACTTGAAAAAAGAATACTGTAAGCGCCTTCTGCAACACCTGAAGCTCCGGGGGTGGGAGCAAAATACATTAAGAATGTAATAACAACCTGCAGTCCCACAATATCGAAATAGCCGACAGTATAGCCCAACTGCCATAAAATTATAGCAGAAAAAGTAAATAGAGACATCAAAAACATAAAAGTAAAAAATATTGAGGATACTACAAATCTAATGTCACCCTGCAAAAACCATGCAAGACTTTTGGAAAATAAAATAATCTGCTTTATCGATTTGAATTTATACCTGCAAAATCGGGAATGAGAGATAAAATGCATTTTACGCAAAAGTCTGAGAAAGAGATATACAATGCAGCAAATGTATCTTTTTTTAAAAACCACAACATAAAATGCCAGAAAATATAAAGCCAGAATTATAAAAATATATGTATAAATGCTATCGGTCAAAAAGTAGGAAAACTGATCTATTTTAGCAAAAAAGACTATAAGGGGTGCTGCGATAAATAAAAATATAACAGCCAGAAATGTACGTATAAGCGTAGCCGCCGAAGCTTTACCCATGGGGACACCATTTTTGGTAAGATAAAATATCTGAACAAATCCTCCGCCGGTTGCCAGAGGTGTTACATTGGAAATAAAAATATTTATAAATACTAATTTAAAAATGTTTCTGAACGGTACCTTTTCATTTATACTTCTCAGCACAAAATACAGTCTCAAGCCATCAAAAAGGAAATATAATATTAATAAAATCAAAATATATGTCAGAAAATCAAATGAAAGCAGCTGTTTATCAAATACAAAACTATTGCCGCCGATTTTCTTATATACAAAGTAGATGCTTAAAAAAGAAAGTCCCAGAAATAAAAGCAGAAACAGATAAAACTTAGCAAACCTTGTGGGTACAGCCAATAAACTTAAAATTCTCTCTCTGTATTTCACCGGTCCCCCTTAAAGTTGCAGTATTATACTTAAGAAAAAAGTTTTTTAAATATTTTTTTATTATTTGACATTTAAACTGCAGAGCCTAATATTTAGGCTAAAGTTTGCTGAATTTTTTAAAAACACAGGTTGGCGTAAAGTGAATCAAAAGAAATAAATATGGCTCAAGTTTCGCACTTTGCTATGTGATTGCAAAACTTGAAATATAAGTGAAATAAATAGAATTTATATAATTCTTATGTTTACAGACTACTGGTAAAATTATATTTTAGTCATTAACATAAAAATGGAGGAACAATGTTTCAGAACAAACTGGAAATAGCAGGCAGAACATTCCGGAGCAGGTTGATGATAGGCACAGGGAAATTTCCGTCCAATACCGTCATGAAAAATGCACTGGAGGCGAGCGGTGCTGAAATTATTACAGTGGCGTTAAGACGCGTTGATATTAATAATCCGGAAGACAATATATTATCACATATAGACACCGATAAATATCTTCTGCTGCCCAACACCTCCGGAGCCAGAGATGCAGAAGAAGCTGTAAGATTGAGCAGACTGGCCAGAGCAGCCGGCTGTGAGCCATGGGTCAAACTGGAGGTAACACCTGACCCTAATTATCTTCTTCCCGACCCTGTGGAAACTTACAAAGCTGCCGAGATTCTGGTAAAAGACGGATTTAACGTTCTGCCGTATATTAATGCCGATCCGGTGCTGGCAAAGCGGCTCGAAGATATAGGAACAGTAACCGTAATGCCTCTGGGAGCACCAATAGGCAGTAATAAGGGTTTAAAAACAGTGGAAAATATTAAAATTATTATAGAGCAGTCACAAATACCGGTTGTTGTTGATGCAGGTATAGGAAAAATAAGTCATGCCTGTGAAGCTTTTGAACTTGGAGCTGATGCTGTGCTGGTGAACACTGCCATTGCCACAGCGGAGGATCCGGTTAAAATGGCAAAAGCTTTTGGTTTAGCTGTTGAAGCGGTGTGTACGGCAATAAGTGCGGGTCAGCCCGCCGAACAGGACAAAGCATCAGCATCAAGTCCGCTTACAGGTTTTTTAAGAGATTAAAAAGGAGAGTAAATATTGAGTTTTTACAAAATGTTGCAGGAAAAATTTACGTGGGATAGAATCAAAGACTTTATTTATTCAAGAGAAAGCATACATGTGAAAAATGCTTTGTCAAAACCGGAAAAGTCCGCTGAAGATTTTGCCACTCTGCTGAGCCCCGCAGCTGAGAATTTGCTTGAAGAAATGGCGTCAACCGCAAGTAAAATAACAAGACAGCGTTTTGGTAAAACAATAAAACTATATGCACCTATTTATCTTTCAAACGAATGTACCAATTCATGTGTCTACTGCGGTTTTAACAGAAAAAATGATATCGAGCGAAAAACTCTGAGTTTTAGTGAAATCGAAAAGGAAGCCACAATTATATCTTCTCAGGGGATACGCCATATACTTCTGGTTTCCGGGGAATCCCCGAATGTTGTGAATATGGAGTATTTGAAAGAAGCTGTAAATATATGCAGGAAATACTTTTCATCCATATCCATTGAAATATACCCTTTGTCTGAAAAAAATTATTACGAGCTTTATAAAGAAGGCGTTGACGGACTTACAATTTATCAGGAAACGTATAATGAAAAGACCTATTCACAGGTGCATCCTGCAGGAAAGAAACGCAATTATTTATGGAGGCTGGAATCACCGGAAAGAGGAGCCAGTGCAGGGATAAGAACAGTCGGTATAGGTGCTCTGATGGGTCTTGAAGATTTCAGAACGGAAGAGTTCTTCGTGGGAATGCATGCAGATTATCTGATGAAAAATTACTGGAAAACACATTTTACAATTTCATTCCCCAGAATCAGGAAAGCCGCCGGCAATTTTACTCCCCACCAGTTTATCAGTGACAAGAACCTGGTCCAGTGTATGCTTGCCTTAAGAATTTTTAAAAATGACGCTGGGCTGGTTATTTCCACAAGGGAGCCTGCTGACTTCAGGGATAATATTCTGCCGCTCGGCGTAACACAGATGAGCGCCGGTTCCAAAACGGAGCCCGGAGGCTACCATAATGAAAAGCATACGGGTGAGCAGTTTGAAGTGGAAGATGACAGGTCTGTAGCCGAATTTGTCCAATCGTTGAAAGATAAAGGTTTTGACCCTGTAAACAAAGACTGGGACAGAGCTTTTCTGAACACGGCGTCATGAATACTCATACATTGGATATAACCGATACAGCTTATGAAGGCTACGGTGTGGGCAGAATATCAGGAAAAACAGTCTTTGTTCCTTTTACCGTTCAAGGGGATAATGTCACCATAGACATTGTTGAGGAAAAAAAGAAATATTCCTTCGGCAGGCTGCTGAAAATCAACAGCTATTCAGATCACCGCGGTGAAAAATACTGCCGGCATATCGGGGAATGCGGCAGCTGTCTTTTTGGACATATAAATCATGACTCCCAGATAATAATAAAAAAACAGATTGTCAAAAACGCTTTCAGAAAACGTGAAGATTTCAAGATAGACAGTTTTCTTTCAAATGAACCTTTGAATTATAGGTTCAGAGTAAATATAAAAGTGAAAAACGGAAAAATCGGTTTTCTCAAGCCCAAAAGTCATGACATAGTCCAGGTAGAAGAATGCCCTGTAATGAAACCTTCTTTAATGAGTAAAATTAACGCACTAAAAGATTACACAGACAAAATCAAAGACGGGAAAATATATGTAATTGAAAATGAAGAAAACAAAGCACTGCTGAAAACAGACTGTAATTTCAGCAACAGCACCAGAGAACAATTACTGAAAATATTTGACGGGATTTCAACACCGGCCGGCATAGAGGGTGCAAAATGCATCCCTGTAAAAACTGCATTCGGAACATTTTATACCGGTTTCAACGGTTTTTCACAATCCAACAGATTTCTCACGGATGATTTTCAAAAAACTGTCGCAGATATGATCCCGGAGGGCAGCCGTTTGCTGGAACTGTACGCCGGATCAGGATTTTTAACCCTGGCTGCGGCCGTGAAAGCAAAACACATAAACGCTTATGAAATATCCGGAGAATCAGTATCACTGGCAAAAAAAGCTAAAATTCCCAACGCATGCTTTCAAAAGGAAGATGTAGACAGAAATATTCTCAGAATTTCAGTTTCATTTGATACAATCCTCGCCAATCCGGGCAGAAAAGGAATGGGAAAAAACGTAACAGAATTTATAAAACGAAAAAAACCGGAAAGTTTCATCTATGTTTCCTGTAATCCTATGACAATGTCCCGGGACATCCACAGAATTGGCGAGCACTACTATATGGATAAATTCTACCTTCTTGATCTGTTCCCTGGAACATATCATATAGAATGCATAGCAAAATTGATTAAAAAGCAAAAAGTTAACTGAATATTAAACCAGAAACCTTCTTTGCAATAAAATCACCCTACTTAGAAATATAACGATATTTTGCTGATTTAAAGCTTGATATTTTTATAACTGTGTGCTAACTAATACTTATGATTGAAGATACAGGGGAGATAGTTCTCTCAAAAAACGTCAAGCTTTCAAAAATAAAATACAATGATATTTTAACACGAAGATTTTTTCTTCACCTTGACGGAAAAAGAAAAGTGTCCGATATAATAAGTAAACTTGGCATCAGTGACAGCGATGCTGTGGAAATAATAAAGGACTTTTTAAAAAACAATTATGTCAGTATAGTGCATCCGCCCGATTTTGATCTTTCTGTATTGGGCATTTCTTCAAAAGAGGCCAATAATTCCAAACATCACAACAATCTGGAACTGGATGAAAATCTGAATGCCATTCTGAAGAAATATCTGGGTCCTCTGTCTGTTCCTGCCGTAAAAAAAGATCTTCTTTCCACAACAGACAAAAGAATTTTTGGGGACAAACTTATATCATACACAAAATATATTGCGGATGAAGAAGATAAAGCAAGTTATTTAAATGAAATAAACAAATATTTAGAAGGGGAGTAAAATGGCTGAAAGTCAAGTGTCTAAAATGAATGAAATTGAAAAATCAAAATTTTTTAGCGTAAAAGCTAAAATACTTCTTATTTTCCTCATATCTTTCGGTATTATTATAGCTATCTGGGTTAGAACCTACAGTTATTTTTCAAAAAACATGATACAGAATACAGAAAAAATACTAACAGATACATCGAAGGATTTATCCAATTATCTTCAAACATGGATAAACTTTAATTTCAGACAGTTAAATCTTCTGGCATCTATGGAAGAGTTTAAAAATATGAACCCTGCCCAGCAGAAAAAAATACTGGAAAAAATCCCTGAAAAATACCCCTGGGTATATTTGGCTTTTTCCACTGATATCCGGGGCAACAATATAGCACGAAGTGATAATAACCCCTTAAAAGATTACAGTGACCGAAAATATGTTAAAGGAATAAGAGAGGGCGAACCCAGATCCTGGCAAAGACTAATAGGAAAAACCAGCGGTAAACCTGCTCTTGTTCTCTCTGTACCTATAAAAAGAGATAGCAGGAGGGTCGGTGTTTTAGCCGTAGCCATGACGTTGAAAGAAATCTCCCAATATGTGACAAACTGGTCACGTGGCAAAACCGGCTATGCCTTCTTGCTTGATAATAAGAACTACATTCTTGCCCATAAAAATCCTGCATTTACCAGAAAAATGCAACAGTTACCCTATAAATTAAAAAGCAAGGATGAAGGAAATCTCTCCGGTTTTTACCATTTTACCGACAAAACCGGCACTCAGTATGTGGCAAAAGTTGAAAAAACCGTATTTGACTGGAAACTTGTTGTGGCGCAGTCCAGCAAGGAGGCATATGCACAGATTATAAAAGTAAGAAACCTTATGCTGATTGCAGTAATAGTTATAATTCTTGTTGTTCTTCCCACAATATACCTATTCACCAGAGCACTTGGAAATCAGATTATCAAACTATCGGAGATTGCTGACAGCTTGAGCGGCGGGGATCTCGATGTTGAAAATAATATTAAAACCAATGATGAAATCGGGTTATTGGCAAACAGCATGAGAAGACTGCAGCGCAGTCTGAAACTTGCAAAAGATATGCTGGAAAAATAAAAATATTTCCGCGCACTAAAACTGCATAATATTGCTCAGTGCGCGGTTGCACTTCAGTGACCTTTTTTTATTGTACGTTAAGGTTTAAACTTCACATTGCCAAAATTTGCTGCGAAAAATTGGGTGACGTCAGAGATTTTAAAAGACTTGATTTTTGGCAGGCATTTCATTAGAATTCTACGGTTATGGGAAAAATAGTAGCTATAGCTAATCAGAAAGGCGGCGTGGGCAAAACAACAACTGCTGTAAATCTTGCAGCCGCTCTTGCTTTTGCTGAGCTTAAAGTACTTTTAATCGATATGGATCCCCAGGCCAATGCCACAAGCGGCTTGGGGTTCAGACCTTCCAAGCTGAAGGCAAGTATCTACGATGTCATTATCAGTGACACCCCGATTGAAAGTATTATTTCAGATACAGAAATTGATCAGCTCTTTATAGCACCCAGCAGAATTGAACTAACCGGAGCTGAAGTTGAACTGGTGACAGTAATTTCAAGGGAATCCAGACTGAAAAAATCTTTAAAAAATATTACCGATAAATATGACATCATTATTATAGACTGCCCTCCTTCTCTGGGGCTGCTGACAATAAACTCGCTTACAGCATCCAATTCAGTAATGATACCGCTGCAATGCGAATATTATGCACTGGAAGGCTTGAGTCAGCTCATAAATACTATAAATCTTATTAAAGACAACCTGAATCCGGATTTAGAAATGGAGGGTATACTATTGACAATGTATGACCACAGAAATAACCTGTCCAGAGAAGTGCATACTCAGGTGAAAGATTATTTTAAAGAGAAACTATTTAATACTATTATTCCGAGAAATGTAAAACTTAGTGAAGCACCAAGCTATGGAAAACCTATTTTTTCCTATGATATAAGGTCAAAAGGTTCGGAAAGTTATATAGAACTGGCAAGGGAGATACTGAAAAGATTATGAAAAACAAAAGTCCTCTGGGAAGAGGTTTGGAATCTTTAATACCAAAAAGTGAAGCGGAAACAAAGAATGTAGTGGAACTTGATATCTCGGATATTAAACCCAACCCCGAACAGCCCCGCAAAAATTTCGACCGGGAGTCACTAAATGACCTGGTGGAATCAATAAAAAGCAAAGGGGTAATCCAGCCTCTGATAGTAGGTAAATTCGAAAACACATTTATACTGATTGCAGGTGAGCGACGGTGGCGTGCCGCAGGACTTGCAGGCTTAAAAAAAGTGCCGGTTGTCGTCCGGGACATAAAGGATGAGCAGGAAAAACTGGAACTCGCAATAATAGAAAACATTCAAAGGGAAAATCTCAATCCACACGAACTGGCGGCAGCATACAAGAATCTGATGGAAAAATACGGTTACAGTCAGGAACAGGTTGCAGCAGTTGTGGGAAAAAGCAGAAGTGCCGTGGCAAACAGCCTGAGACTCCTTTTTCTTCCGGATGAGATTCTTAAATCGCTTGAAAAAGGCTCGATATCTGAAGGACATGCCAGAGCCCTTCTCGGCCTGAACGATAAAGAAACGATACTGGAAGTTTTCAGAAAAATTTTACAAAAAAAATTAACAGTAAGACAAACTGAAGACTTGATAAAAAAATTAAATAAAGGTAGTAATATTCAGCCGAAAAAAGAAGATAAATCCGTATTTATTAAAGACATTGAAGAAGAACTTGAAAACTATTTTCATACGAAAGTGGAAGTAAAACACAAGAAAAACGGTGGAACAATTGAGATTAAATATTCCACCCAAGATGAACTAAACAGAATCATAAATGATTTAAGGGGCGAAAAATGATGAAAACCAAAAATGAAGACGGCACAATAAATGCTTTTCTTGGGAAAAATACCAGTTTCAACGGTACACTGGCTTTTGATGGACTTGTCCGAATAGATGGAACTTTTGAAGGCAATGTAAAAACGAATGACACCTTTGTTATCGCTAATTCCGGCAGGGTAAAAGCAGACATAGATGCCGGAACAGTTAAAATATCCGGCAACTTTGAAGGAACAGTTGTCGCTAAAACAAAAGTTGAACTTTATAAACCGGCACAGGTCACAGGTACCATAAAAACCCCTTCACTGGTGATTGAGGACGGGGTAGTATTCAACGGAACAACTGAAATGGGAAAAAATTCCGGAAAAAACACACAACCAAACGAAGGTGAAAAGAAATGAGAAAACCTTTTATTGCCGGCAACTGGAAAATGAATCTTACCCTTGATATGGCACAAGAGCTGACCGATAAAATAGCGGCAGAAAATATCGACTATAACAGAGTTGGTGTTGCCTTAATCCCTTCTTATACGAATCTTTATCCTGTTTATAAAATACTGAAATCTTCAGGAACAGAAATCAGGTTGGGATCTCAAAATGTTCATTTCGAGAAAAATGGAGCATACACCGGTGAAGTTTCTGTTGAAATGCTAAAATCTGTAGGGTGTACGTTTGCACTTCTCGGTCATTCTGAAAGAAGACACATACTTGGAGAAACTGACGAATTGATAAACAAAAAGCTTCATTCCTGCATTGACCAAGGTTTAGATGCCATAGTGTGCGTTGGTGAAATGCTTGATGAAAGAGAAGCTCATATTCATAAAGAGCAGACTGTTTCACAGGTTGGGAAAGCCCTGAAAGGGATAGAGAAAAAATTTCTAAACAATATTATCATAGCTTATGAGCCGGTCTGGGCTATAGGAACAGGAAAAACAGCCGGAAAAGAGGATGCCGAAGAAATTCACTCTGCTGTCAGAGATTTTATTAAATCCAAATACGGCGAAGAAGCTGCATCTGAAATAAAAATTATTTATGGCGGCAGTGTCAAACCGGAAAATATAAAAGAGCTTATAAATATGGAAAATATAGACGGAGCTCTTGTGGGCGGAGCAAGCCTGAAGTTTGAATCTTTTAGTAAAATAATACAAAATTGTACGTTATAGAGGTGTAAAATGTATGCAATATTATTGGGAATTCATATTTTTATTTGTTTTTTGCTGATCATAGCAGTCCTTTTGCAGTCAGCAAAAGGAACAAGCCTTAGTGAAGCATTCGGCGGCGGCTCCAGCAATGTGTTCGGGCCGGGCAGTCCTGCGAGTATTATCAACAAAGTAACAACGGTCTTGGTTGTAATATTCTTTTTTACATCCATAGCGCTGTCGGTATTGTCAAGCAACAAAAGCGGCAGTTCTGTAATTAATCAAATGCAACAACCGCCAGCTACACAGCAGCAACAAAGTCAGCCAAAAGTTCCTTTGGAAAGCAAATAGTTATGCATTGTTCAAAATATCTTAAACTTGCAGTTCTATTATTTAGTTTTCTGTTATTTGCATGCTCTCAGCAGAATGAAACTACTGTTGAGAACAAAAAAGAGACCCCTCCAGCTGAAGAAGCTAAATCAGAAAAATCCTTCGGCGGTATGCTTTTTGAAGGGAGTATTGGTGATGCAAGCAACTTAATTCCCATTCTCGCTTCTGATTCTGTTTCCCACAGTGTAGCTTCTTTTATTTATAACGGACTTTTAAAATACAACAAAAATCTCAAGCTTGTGGGTGATTTGGCAAAAGACTGGAAAATATCAGACAACAAAAAAACAATCACATTTTATTTGAAGAAAAATGTTAAATGGCATGACGGTGAACCTTTTACTGCAGAAGATGTAAAATTCACATATCAAACAATTATCGATGAAGACACGCCAACTGCTTACGATGCAGACTTTCAAATTATAGATAATGTAACAATACCCGATAATTATACCGTGCGCGTAAATTATAAAACCCCATTCGCACCGGCACTAAACAGCTGGACAATGACAATCCTTCCCAAACATCTGCTTGAGGGTAAAAAAATCACTCAGTCTCCGCTGCAGAGAAATCCCGTGGGAACAGGTCCGTTTAAATTTGTAAAATGGGAACCAGGAAAAAGTATTACACTGAAAGCCAACAAAGATTATTTCAAGGAAAGGCCTTATCTGGCTAAATATGTACTGAAAATCATTCCTGACACTGCCGCGATGTATTTGGCTTTGCTAAACCAGGATATAGATCTTATGTCGATGTCTCCTCTTCAATATACCAAACAAACGGATACCTCTCAGTTTGAAGATCATTTCAACAAATATTCTTACCTGTCCAACTCATACACCTACATAGGTTACAACCTTCAAAAGGAAATGTTTGAAGATAAAAAAGTAAGACAGGCACTCTCTTATGCCACCCCTAAAAAGGGCATTATAGATAGTGTACTTTTTGGACAGGGAAAGATTGCAACTGGTCCATACAAACCCGGCACCTATTGGTATAACCCTGATGTCCCCAGATACAATTACAATTTAGAAAAGGCAAAGCAGCTTTTGGCAGAAGCAGGCTGGAAAGATACAGATGGTGATAAAATTCTCGAGAAAAATGGTAAAGAATTCTCTTTCACACTAATGACTAATCAGGGAAATTCCAACAGGTCAAAAATAGCTGAAATTGTGCAGCAAAGTTGGGAGAAACTGGGCATAAGGGTGGAAATCAGAGTGATAGAATGGGCTACCCTGATTAATGAATATATTGACAAGAGAAACTTTGACGCACTTGTGATGGGTTGGTCTATCCCCTTGGAACCTGACCTTTACAACGTCTGGCACTCCTCAAAATGCAAAAATGAAAACTTAAATTTTATCTGTTATCAAAATGAACAACTGGACAAACTGATCGAAAAAGCCAGACTGACATTCGATATGGAAAAACGAAAACAACTATATTTTAAAGCGCAGGAAATCCTGGCAGAAGATCAGCCTTACACTTTTCTGTATGTTTCCAAAGCACTTGTAGGATTGCATAAAAGATTCCGCGGTGTTGAGCCCGCCCCGGCCGGCATTACATATAATCTTGAAGAATGGTATGTTCCTGAAGGTTTAAGAAAATACGAGCTTAAACAATGATCATAGGTAGTTAAGGTTGTTGGAGGTCGTTGAGGTGCAAACCGATCACATAAGATTTTATGTGCTCGGTTTGATTGTAGAAGAGCTCAGAGTTGGGTAAAAATTATTGGGTTGTATAACACTTTAATTCTTACTCACAGGTGAAATAAATTGCTTGTATATATACTTAAACGTCTTTTTGGAATGATCCCTCTTATCATAGGCATTACTCTTATAAGTTTCTCCGTAATCCATATGACTCCCGGAGACCCCACCCAGCTACTGACATCGATGAATCCGAACGCCTCCCCCGATGCAGCTCAGAAATTAGTAAAAATGTATAACCTTGATGAACCCATTCATGTTCAATACTGGCTGTGGCTAAAAAAGATAAGTGTGCTGGACTTCGGACAGTCGTTTGCTCTGGATGGAATGAGTGTAACCGAAAAAATCGCTAACCGGCTGCCTTATACGATATATTTAAACGTTATGTCGATAATACTCATTTTCATTATAGCGCTCCCCTTGGGAATTATGAACGCTTATTATAAAGACACGTTCTTTGATAAAATAAGTACCGTAATGGTATTTATGGGTTTTGCTGTCCCGACATTCTGGCTTGCATTGTTGTGTATGTATTTTTTCGGAATTCAACTTGGATGGCTTCCGATTTCCGGGCTGATGTCATATAATTTCAGTGAGTTGAGCCTTTGGGGTAAATTTGTTGACTTGGCAAAGCACAGTGTACTTCCTGTTGGGGTATCAGTCTTTGGCAGTTTGGCTGGATTAAGCAGGTATGCCAGAAACAGCATGCTGGATGTGCTTAACAATGACTATGTGACTGCGGCAAGAGCTCGCGGACTCAGTGAGGGTAAAGTCCTGTTCAGACATGCACTTAAGAACGCTCTCCTTCCCATTATAACAATTATTGGACTTTCAATACCCGGTCTTATAGGCGGCAGTGTTATTTTTGAATCCATTTTCAGTATTCCCGGAATGGGTCAGCTGTTTTATCAGTCGGTAATGATGCGGGATTATCCGGTTGTGATGGGCATACTTGTAATCGGGGCGCTGCTAACCCTTGCCGGAAATTTAATAGCCGATATACTTTACGCAGTTGTTGATCCGAGGATCCGATATGGTAAGAAATAGAATATTCAGAGGTATAAACAAATACCTGCTTTTTTATACAGGGCTGTTTATAGTTTTATTCTTCATAATCGTGGCAGTATTTGCACCATACATAAGCCCGTACGACCCCACTGCTGTTCACCTGAGCAATGTGCTCGCTCCCCCTTCTTCACAGCATTTTTTCGGAACGGATGAGCTCGGAAGAGATGTTTTCAGCAGAGTGGTTTACGGTGCAAGAATATCCATTTCAGTGGGTTTTGTGGCAGTGGGGATATCTGTTGTCATCGGCCTTATTTTCGGGCTGTTAGCCGGCTATTTCGGGAAGTTTGTTGATACAATAATTATGAGATTTGTGGATATTATGCTCTGTTTTCCGGCTTTCTTTCTTATTTTGGCTGTAATAACGTTCCTTGAACCGTCTGTTTACAATGTAATGATTGTGATAGGGCTCACAAGCTGGATGGGGGTTACCAGGCTTGTCAGAGCCGAAACAATGAGTATAAAAACAAGAGATTATGTCACAGCTGCGAGACTCCAGGACCTTACGTACACCAAAATTCTTATAAAATACATACTCCCCAATGTCGTAACACCCGTATTTGTGGCTGCAACACTGGGGGTTGCAGGAGCAATACTAACGGAATCAGCTTTAAGTTTTCTGGGGTTAGGTGTACAACCCCCCACTCCCTCATGGGGTAACATTCTGACTGCAGGAAAAGACAATATTACTTTTGCCTGGTGGCTGTCTGTTTTCCCCGGACTGGCAATTTTTGTAACAGTATTGGGGTATAACCTCCTTGGAGAAGGGTTGAGGGATATCCTGGATCCAAAAATAGCCAAGAAATAACGGACTATTAGGTAAGATAAGTTTTCAGCAATTCTTTCATATTCCTTTTCTTAACATTTGTTTCTTCAAAAGCTTCGTCATCAGTGCAAACGTTACCCTCTTTTAGCATAATAAACTGATCCTTTGTAATGGGAAACCAGCTGAATCCGCCAAAAACGGCTATACCTGTACTCACAAAAGCCTCAGGCACAGAAATCAGCAGACGTTTCTTACCTATAACATCCATTATAACATTTAACAGTTCCCGATAAGTGTAAACCTTGTCACCGCAAACAGAATATGTTTTGCCATACATTGTTGAAATCGGAATACTTTCCGCAAAAATTTCCGCTACTTCATAGACACTGACGGGCTGCATTTTGTAATCACCTTTGCCGAAATAAGAAAAAACAGGCAGTTTCTTTATCATATCTGCCAGCATATTGACAAAGGAGTCCCCCGGGCCGTATATCAGTGAAGGTCTGAAAATCGTATACGTCAGCCCGGAATTTCTAACATATTCCTCTGCCTTGTATTTTGTTTTGTGATAATCCGTTACGGCATTTTCCCTGGCACCGTTGGCAGACATATGTATAAAACGTTTTATTCCGTTGCTAACAGCTGTATCCACAACATTCTTTGTCGCTTCAAAATGAAGTTTTTCAAATGTGATACCTTGCGACGGAAACTCTCTGATTATTCCCACAAGATGAATAACAGTATCCACATCTTCCATTTCTTTCCTGAAACTCTCCGGATTTAGAACATCACCTTCCACCGGAACAATATCGGCTGAGTTTTCTTTTAACCTGTCTTTATCTCTTACCAAAACTTTTATGCGGTAATTTTTTTCAAGAAGCCGCTTCTGTACTTCACTTCCTACAAAACCTGTTGCACCGGTCAAAAATACAGTATCCTTCATCAAATACTCCTTTTAAAGTATGTTTTTGGCAAAATCATAGATACCCTTCCCTTTTAAAAGATAAAAATCCTTGAGCTGTGATAATGAGATGATCAAGCAAAGCTATGTCAAACAGAGACAGACCTTCTTTAATTTTACGGGTAATCCGCAAATCATCATTGGACGGCTTTAAATTATCGCTGGGATGGTTATGGCATATAATCGCTGCAGTAGCACCCTTTAGTAAAGCTTTATTAGCTATTTCTCTTGGATAGACATTTGCCTGATTGACCGTCCCTTCTGACATAACCTCGTACCCTTTTACAGCATTGGAACTATCCAGCAGCAAAACTACAAAAACTTCCTTATCTGAATAGCCTATATGGTATTTCAGAAATTCGTATACCTTGTCCGGACTGTCAACCAAAGATTTTTCCTTCTCAACCTTATCCAGATTTACTCTGCGATAAAACTCACGAATCAGGAGGAAAAATAAATCGGATTCCTCTCCAAGCCCTTTAATATCCGAGGACTTACAACCAAAAATGCCGGAAATTCCCTCACAATGCTTTAAAAGATCTTTGGCCATAGGTTTCACATCTTTACCTTTCACAACATATCCAAGAAGCAGCTCTATTATTTCATAATCAAACATTGATTCCGGATTTTGGGAAAACCGTTCTTTCAACCTGCTCCTATGGCCATGGTAATGCTTTTTCATATCTTAAGTTTAACAAAAAAAACGGGCTGCGTCATCTTTTTTTAAAAGTATTTATTATTCAGGTAGCTGGAGGTTGTTAGACGTAGTATGGGTAGTAAAGGTATTAAATAAGTTAAATGCATGCGAGCACAATACGTTATAAACTCCATTAATTTTGATCTCAATTGTCTCTGGCTCACCTCAAAAATTATATAAAAGTATTGTTTTACATATACTTAGCTAACATGACACTGATTTCAATGTAATTTGCACAAATGAAGCAGCCGATGTCTGAGAAACGTACAGCCGGTTAGCGGTCACACCCTGTGTTGGAAGGTAAAGTGGATAAATATTTGCAAATAAAAACAATTATGAGAGGAGGGTGTAGACGGTTAGCGGCAGTAGTTTCGAGTTTCGGCTGTGAAAT
>NZ_JAXKVW010000025.1 GCF_036172515.1 Flexistipes sp. | reverse complement strand
GAGCGCTCGACATGAGTGCTCGGTGGAGCGGAGAAATCTAAGACGTTGTTGGGAAAAAATACCCCCTCTTAATCTCCCCCTAAACCAGGGGGAGAAGAACTTTCCTTCCCCTACCTTAGGGAAAGGGTAGGATGGGGTATGAAAACAATCTTGTTTGACAATGAGATTTCTCGGCTGCGCTCTAGGTGACATTTGTTGTATAGCATCCGCCTTGTTCGGATAAATAGAATGCTATGCATATTTGCCAGTTTAAAAGACTGGCGCTAGCCGCAGGCATTCTTTCGAACGAAGTGAGAAATCTCTACTATAAGAAACGATATAGAAAACAAATATGCAAATGTGCTTAATGTATTTTTATAAATTTTACTACACCTTGATCCCCTCCTAACTCTTCGATAGGAGGGGAGGCTGGGTGTGGTACTTTTTCAAAGGAGTCAATAAAGGACAAATGAACTCTTTAAGCGATTTATGGGATGCACGGAAAACTGTATTAAACTGTTCTTTCCCCCCTTTGTCCGAAACGGTGAGCCTGGAGCAGGGAATGGGGAAAATACTCGCCCGGAAAATTCTCAGCCCGGTGGACCTGCCGCATTTTAACAGATCCAGAATGGACGGTTACTGTATAAATGCAGAAATTTCCGATTTCAGCAAACCTTTTAAAATAACGGCTGAAATCTCCGCCTCGGATTATCCTGAAAACACTCTCGACAAAAACGAAGCCCTTAAAGTGGCTACTGGTTCCATGATACCTGAAAATGCGGATATGGTGGTTCCGCTGGAGTATTCAAAAAATCAGGATGGAAAGCTCTTTTTGGAAAAACCGGGAAAAAGGTTTATAGATGTAAAGGGGAGCAAAGTAAAACAGAATGAAAAAATATTTCCACCAAAACACAGGCTCGACCATCGTGACCTTGAGCTTCTCGCCTCATTGAAAATCAGTCATATAGAGGTTTTAATGCCTCCAAAAATAGGGGTGATATCCACAGGCGGCGAAATCACCCATCTTTTCCACAGCAAACATTCCATTGTTAACAGTAATTTCTACATGCTTACCGCACTTCTGAATAAGCTGAATATTCCACACAGTTATCTCGGAGTTGTACCTGACAGCAAAAAAGAGCTGGCAGAAGTTCTTAAAACAGCATCTGAAAGGTATGATATAATCACTACCTTCGGCGGCACCGGATTTTCCCGTTTCGATCTGCTGACAAATACAATAAGACAACTGGGCGGAAAAATTCTTGTAGAAGGTATAAACGCAAGCCCTGGCAAAACATTTAAATTCGCTGAGCTAAACAGCAGACCTGTTTTTATCTTCCCGGGAACACCTGAATCAGCCGTTGTTTCCACTGAATTTTTTCTCATTCCATTTGTTAAAAAAATTATGGTTCCGGACTCAGGAGATTTTCATGCACAAAAAAGTGCTGTAAACTTCGATTTAAAAAAGAAGGAAGGTTTTTATAAACTTATACAGACTTATACATACTTTGAAAACGGTTCCCTGCATTCAGCAGACAGATACTCTGTAAAAGTTCCCGGCAGCTTATCGTCATTCAGAAGTATTTCGGTGATTGATAAAAATAAGGAAGGGATACAAAAGGGAGAAGAATGCGATACATTGTTAACATATTACTTATAATTTTTTTATCCGCACAAGCCTTTGCTTCACACAGGATAACGCCGGTGGTGGAAGCCATCAGGAAGTTCGAAAACACCGTGGTAAATATCAGAACGGAAAAAATCATCCGACAGCAGTTCAACCCTTTTTTCAATGACCCCTTTTTTGATAACTTTTTCGGTTTTAACAGAGTATATAAAACACAAAGTCTGGGATCGGGTTTTTTTGTCAGGGAAAACGGTATCATTGTTACGAACTATCATGTAACAAAAGCTGCAAACAAAATTTTTGTCATTTTAAACAACGGGAAACAGTACAGCGCAGAAATTATAGGAAGTGACAAAATTCTGGATTTGGCTGTTCTGAAAATTAACAGTGATGAAAGTTTCCCTGTTGCCAACCTGGGTGACAGCAGCAATCTTTACCTGGGCGAAACAGTGATTGCAATGGGGAATCCTTTCGGGCTTAACAGCTCTGTGACCACAGGAGTAATAGGCTCCACCAGACGGATACTGAAAGTTGATAACGGTTTTTCTGTTTTCATCCAGACAGACGCACTGATAAATCCCGGAAACAGCGGCGGACCTCTCATTAACTTAGACGGTGAAGTAATAGGTATTAATACCGCTATTTACAGAGAAGCCCAGGGAATAGGTTTTTCGATACCTGTTAATGTGCTAAAAAGGGTGCTGCCTGATTTTCTGAAATACGGGTATATAAGAAAATCTTACACAGGATTTCAAACCAGCGAGACGCAGGAGGGGCTCAAAATTACCGATATATCGGCAGATTCACCAGCGGAGAAAAGCGGATTGAAAAAGGATGATATGATTCTCCAGATCGAAGGTATCCCGGTCAGAAGCAAGATGGCCTTAAAGTATATTCTCCGATCTTATCCTCCGGAATCAACCGTTGATATTGTTGTAAGCAGAAATGAAGAACAGCTTGAGCGCAGTCTTATACTGGAAGAATTTCCCGAAAATTATGGACTTGAGTATCTTAAAAAGGAATTCGGACTTACATTTAACGGCAAAACGTCTCTCATCACAGTGAAAAGCACTTCCATACCTTCGTATATCAAAAAAGGTGACGCTCTTATATCCGTCAATAATAAGGAAATCAACAAGCTCAGCGATTTAAACAATATAGTTGTGAATAATTTGGGTGGAGAAATTATTATGACCCTTCACCGGAATAACAGCACTTTCAAGATAAAACTGAAAATATAAGCAGAAGATAGCGAGGAGTGATGACTAAATTACTGTCTTTCCGACCGGAACCGAGAACATAGGGATTTATGTGCTCGGTGAAGCGGAGAAATCTCAGATATTATTTGACAAAATGTACCCCCTCTTACTCTCCCCCTAAACCAGGGGGAGAAGTGAAGTCCCTTCCCCTAAGTTAGGGGAAGGCCAGGATGGGGTATGAAAACAAAATTGTTTGACAAGAGACCTCTCCACTTCGGTCGAGGTGACAAAAGCTTAAATGCCATTAAAAATCAAATCTTGATTAATCACAACTATTTCCATATATTTAGATAATACAAAATTTAGTGAGGTTTGCCATGCAACTAACCGATGAAATGCTTTACAAAACATTAAAAGAAGCGGAAAATATTGCAATAGTGGGTGCTTCCAATAATCCGGAACGGGCAAGCAACGGAATAATGAAATTTCTGATGAAAAACAACTATAATTGTTTCCCTGTCAATCCCAATGAAAATGAGGTATTAGGTGTAAAAGCATACAAAACTCTATCAGAAGTACCGGAAAAAATCGATATCGTTGATGTTTTCAGAAGAAGCGAAGCAGCAGCAGATATTGTAAGGGAAGCTGCGGCACTAAATCCCGGATTTATCTGGCTTCAGGAAAATGTGTACTCAGAAGAAGCTGAAAGTATAGCATCCGGAAAAAATATCCCCATCATCATGAATAAATGTATTTTCAAGGAGCTCCTCAGGCTTAAAGTTTTAGACTAAAAATTCTTGCATTATGTACATTAATATTACATATTTCTAAAAATTTTGATAGTATCGTTGTGCTGGTAGATAGCTTTGAGCTGAAAGCTTTTATATTTTTTGCAAAATTTTTAACTCAGGCTATCAAATGTACTGGTTAAGGTGTTTTGACATCTAGAGCAAAACCGCCCACGGGCGAAGAAATGGAGAAATCTCTGCCGTTATTTGAGTTAGAGATTACCGCGTCGCCTACGGCTCCTCGTAATGACTTCCAAAAAACGTCATTGCGAGGAGTGGAAACGACGAAGCAATCTCGTAATTGAGATTACTTCGGAACTCAGTCCCTCGTAATGGCGCCACCAACTCGTCATTGCGAGGAGTGGAAACGACGAAGCAATCTCCTTTACGGCTTTTGAGATTTTTAGTCGCCTTCGCCCGGCGAGAAATGGTGGAACTAAGTGCGAAACTAAAGATAAATATTAACAATAAATTTCGGGGTATTTTATGCAATCTGCTTATTTGGTTCTTGAAGACGGCACTGTTTTTAAAGGTGAAAGTTTCGGTGCAAAAGGTGAAGTTGTCGGAGAAGTTGTTTTCAACACTTCCATGTCAGGTTATCAGGAAATAATCACCGACCCCTCTTATTACGGTCAGATGGTGGCAATGACCTACCCTTTAATCGGCAATTACGGTATAAACGAGCAGGATTTTGAGTCATTAAAGCCGCACGTTTCCGCCTTCATTGTAAAAGAATACTCAAAAACATATTCAAATTACCGGGCAAACATCAGTCTGGGAGAATTCCTGGAAAAACACGGTATTATTGGAATTACGGGTATTGATACAAGGAAACTTGTCAGACACATCCGTCTCAGGGGGTCGATGAACGGTATAATCTCAACACAGACAGATAATATCGATGAGCTGCATAAAAAGGTAGCAGAAGCTGACGGCATTGAGGGCAGAGACCTTGTGCAGTACGTATCCTGTTCTCAGCCATATCAGTGGAAACAGGGCAGCTGGGATATTGATAAAAATGATTTTAACTACGCCGGTAAAGACGACTATCATATTGTAGCTGTGGATTACGGAATAAAGCAGAATATCCTGAGATATTTCGTCGATTGCGGGTCAAAAGTCACAGTTGTTCCAGCCAAAACAACTTTTGATGAAATTGTAAAACTGAATCCAGACGGTGTGTTTTTGTCAAACGGTCCCGGAGATCCGGAACCACTGCATTATGCTCACGAGCTGGCAAAGGAACTTGTTGACAATAATTATCCTGTTTTCGGTATCTGTCTTGGCAATCAGATTCTCTCAATAGCACTTGGAGGCAAAACATACAAACTAAAGTTCGGGCACCACGGCGGCAACCAGCCTGTCAAGGATATGACAACGGGTAAAGTGGAAATAACAGCTCAGAATCATTGCTTTGCAGTTGATGTTGAATCGCTGAAGGACAAAGTGGAAATCACCCATGTAAATCTCAATGACAAAACGGTTGAAGGTGTAAAACTAAAAACCAAACCCGTTTTCGCCGTACAATACCACCCGGAAAACGGTCCGGGTCCGCATGACGCAAAATACCTTTTTACCCGATTTTTGAATATGGTGCAATCAGCAAGGCATGCTTAAGAATCTTTTTATTCTGATAATAATTGTTGCTTTTGCAGTAACCTTTGCCATTGGTTATTGGATTAATACCTGTGAAACATATCTTAAAAATAATTATGTCACTCTCGAGCTGCATATTGAAAAGGGTGAATCCTTTAACAAAACATACAACAAAATTTTCAAACACCTGGATACTCCTCCGTTTTTCAAAAGCTATCTCAAATATGTCTATCATTTTGCAGGTAAGCGCAAATTTGGCTATTACAGAGCCGATGACATGCCGTTAAGTCAACTTATAAAAAATATCAAAAAAGGAACCCAATATAATATAAAAGTAACGTTCCCTGAGGGGTACAACATTTACGACATCGCAAAACAGCTTGATAAAGCAGATATTATTAAATATTCAGCCTTTATAGACAATGTAACAAATAAAGATTTTGTTAAAAATATTACCGGCAAACAATACCCTTCTTTGGAAGGTTTTTTATATCCTGATACATACTATTTTCCAAAAAGCGCAGACCCTGCTGATGTGGCAAAATTGATGTATCAAAACTTCCTTCAAAAGCTGCCTGAAGATTTTGAAAGCAAAGTAAATAAATACGGGCTGGATTTGTATGAGGGGGTGATTTTAGCCTCGATTGTGCAAAAAGAAACATACAGCAAAAGTGAATATCCGATTGTGGCTTCCGTATTTTACAACAGACTCAGGAAAGGTATGAGACTCCAATCAGATCCTACAATTATTTATGGAGTTTATCCAAAATTTGACGGAAATCTTCAGGAAAAACATCTTGAAAATGCCGGAAACCCTTACAATACTTACCAACACTCAGGGCTGCCCCCAACTCCCATCTGCTCACCCTCAAAAGGAGCTTTAAAAGGGGTAGCAAATCCAGCTGACACCGATTATCTTTATTTTGTTGCCGGAGAGAACGGCAGCCACCTTTTCAGTGAAACTTACCGAGAGCACGTCAACAAAGTAAACCTCCACCAGAAATAAGAATGCCGTGATGCGTGATACCGTGATGCGTAAGGCGTTATGCGTGACTGGAAGGTAGTTGAGGTTTTTAATGTATTTGATGTTGCTGAGGTGAAAACCATTAGCCACTTTTCAAGTTCACAAATCAACCAATAACCAATACACCAAGCAAATTTCTCCCCTCCACCAAGCACTATGCAATATTTCTCGGTTACAATCGAAAAGGCAAAAAGGTGTCATCCCGACCGCAGCGGAGGGATCTCGTTGCCAAACAGCCTTGTTTTTATACCCCATCCTATCCCCTCCTATCTTAGGAGGGGAACCAGTTTCTCACCCTGAATTAGGGGGAGAGTAAGAGGGGTACCTTTCCCAGAAAACTGTCTAGCATCCGCCTTGGGCGGATAAATAGGATGTTACACATATTTACCAGTCTAAAAGACTGGTGCTAGCCGCAGGCATTACCTCGACCGAAGCGGAGAGGTCTTTTGCAAAATAAAATTAAAGATCTCTCAACTTCACTCCGTTTCGCTCGAGAAGACAATAATTTATCCCATCTTGGGCGGAGTCAAGGGGTCTCAATATCAAATAAGATTGAGACTTTAAAATAATTTGGAAGCAGGGCTTTAGCCCTGCAATATGCGACTCTTGTTTTGGAAGCAAAGGTTTTTTACGGGCGGCGCTGAAGCGCCACTTCCAAAAAAATAAAACACATTATTCAAGGCTCTTGAGAAATTTATTCAAATTATTTTATGCTTTCTAAAAATATTAAAGAATGACATAAAAAAAGCCGGGCACTTGCCCGGCTTTTAATTATTTCAGTTATCTAAGCTGTGCTTAGAAGTTTACGTAAAGCTTACCATAGAATCCTTGTGCAGGATCATCGTTGCCACCGTTGTCTACATCAGGAGAAGCATAACCATACTGAAGTTTTAAGCCTGTGTTCTCATACAGACTATAATTAGCAGTTAAAGTAGCAACCATTATTGAATTAAGATCAGTAACGCTGTCTTCCTGAGGTTCAAAGTAACCAACATTTGCTGCAAGGCTTAACTTTTCCATAGGGCTGAAAGATACATAAGGAGCTATACCCATAGAACCAGAGTTAGTATCAAGCTCGAAAACAGCATTATATCCAGGAAGAGCTACATCAACTATATCACTGTCAGCAAAACCGCCAACAGGAGTAAAAGAATCCCAGTTATTCAAATATGTAATCTGATCTTCATCACTGGCATCTGTACCAGCAGCATAGAAAAATTCTGCACCAACTTTAGCCATACCTACGTTGGCGCTACCATCAAGATAGAACTGACTTCCAACTAAGTCCATATCAGAGGCATCTTCAGAACCTGTAAAATAGTTATATTCTGCATTAAGAGCTACCATTCCGGCTTTACCGTCTGCCTGCAGGCCGATTACACTCATATCAGCACCATCAGAATAAGTTGCGTTCTCACCAGAAATTGCTGTAGCATAAAAAACGTTAAGGTTTGCCATTTCTGCAGCATAACCTAAATTCAGACCGTATAATGTTATATCTTCTGTATTCAAGTCGGAAGAATCAGACTTAGCGCCACCTTCAGAATCTTTCTGATATAATGCAGTTACTGAAAGAGGTGTTTTGAGTTTAAGAAGAAATCCATTTCCATTTGTATCAACAGCTATCGAGTTACCAAGACCAAAATATTGGCGACCGGCTCTAAGCATAAACATATCTTTATCGATTTCAAGGTATCCTCTGTCCTGGTCTATAACAGCTGGATCACTGTGAGTACCGTAATCACCCCATGTTTCTTCCATGAAGTCAAATCTGAAATTTACACTGATACCGTCTGCTACTTTAATCTTACCGCCGATTCTGAATCGCTGATCAAAATAGCTTTCTTCATCAGCTTTAGTACTGTCATTAAAATCTTGGAAATTTTCAAAAGTTTTACCTCTTACTCTCATCTGACCGCTAAGGTCAAGTCTGCTGTCTGCATAAACAGACACTGCAAATAGCAGTACAACTAATGCAATTAACACTTTCTTCATAATACTTCCTCCTGTAGGTTTTTTCTTAATTTTAATCCCTTTGGGGATTTACTACCTTTTTAATTACTTGCTTTAAATAGTACGATTTGAATGGTTCTGGTGCTCTGTTAAATAAAATGCCAACACAACTTCTTTTTTAGCATCACCACCTTTTCAAATTTTTGAATATCTTGCATACTAATAATCTTTAACACAGGATTTACACCCTGTCAACAAAATTTGGTATATTCACAACATAATTATATTAAGTGGACACAATGCAATATCCCCGGCACTTTCAGTGATGTTCCGATATGAGAGAGTGAAAGTGAGAGTGAATGTGAGTGTCCAAATAACCAAAATTGTTCAAGGTATTCAAAACTGAGCATCCTGTTGATAAATGGCTTTGCCACTTACCTTCGGGATTCAACAGTGCGAGGGACGATACTTTTTGTCATCTCGAGCGGAACGGAGTGGAGTCGAGAGATCTATAATGTTATTTGACAAAGAGATCTCTCCGCTTCGGTCGAGATGACAGGAAAAAATGTATAGCATCAGCCTTGGGCGTGGATAAATCTATACCGTAAGAAATGATATAGCAAATAAATATGCAAGTGTGCTTATTAGTTATTTGTTGTTATTCATGATTATTCATTGAGAAAGGTCCCCCTTGTGAAACTTTTGTTCCATTTCACTATGGTTAAAAAAGATCAACATTAAATACACAAATTACTCAAGGTGCTCAAACTATCAAAGAGTTAGGAGGGGATTAAGAGGTGGTAAAATTTATAATAATACATTATTCAAAGGTCTCACATTGAAAATCATATATTATTCAAACAATCCATAAGTTTTTTTTCATTTTTGGCACCCTCCCATTTTTTAGAGCTATGAAAATACGCAGATATTGTTAGTACATAGATAGAGATCCCTCGGCTTCGCTCGGGATGACATAAAACACTGTCATTTCGACCGGAAGCGAGCGCTCGACATGAGTGCTCGGTGGAGCGGAGAAATCTAAGACGTTGTTGGGAAAAAATACCCCCTCTTAATCTCCCCCTAAACCAGGGGGAGAAGAACTTTCCTTCCCCTACCTTAGGGGAAGGGTAGGATGGGGTATGAAAACAATCTTGTTTGACAATGAGATTTCTCGGCTGCGCTCTAGGTGACATTTGTTGTCTAGCATCCGCCTTGGGCGGATAAATAGAATGTAAACATATTTACCAGTCTAAAAGACTGGTGCTAGCCGCAGGCATTCTTTAGAACAAAGTGAGAAATCTCTGCCACATAAAACGACATAACGAATAAATATACAACTGTGTTTAATATTGGGATATCTTCATGAGCGAAAACCCCGATATTAAGATAAAGTATTGTCAAATAGCATAAGTACATAAATTTTGGGAGGTTGCTAATTTTTCATTTAAATTTGATTTCTTAATCAGGTATGGTAATATTAAAGTATTCATAAATATCTAAATAGAGTTGGAGGGGCATATTAGTGAAACGTTCTATTTAATGATTGCAATGTTTTTGAGCCTCTCTTTTATCCCTGTCATCAAGGCATTGTCAGAACATTATGGATTCGTAGATATCCCCAATGAAAGAAAAATCCATAACTCACACACACCTCGCCTGGGTGGTTTGGGGATTTTTCTATCCTTTTTAATATGCTTCTATTTTTTAGGTGAATTTAACTCCATGACCTTAAGTCTGATCGCAGGGGCAACTGTAATTGTAATTGTCGGGATATGTGATGACATTTGTAACATACGACCCCGGTACAAACTTTTGGGACAGATAGCTGCTGCAACTATTATAATTTTTTACGGTAATATATTTTTTGAATTCAATGCTCCGCTGTATCTTGAGATAATTTTAACCTATTTTTGGATACTGGGAGTCACCAATGCCGTTAATCTTATAGATGGTATGGATGGGCTGGCAAGCGGCTTAGCCCTGATAGGTTTTGTTGCTTTGGGAGTGGCCGCATCTCTTCAAGGAAATGTATATTTTGCAACTCTTTGCTTTGTCATGGTGGGAAGTATCTTAGGTTTTCTCAGATTCAATCTACCACCGGCTGTAATCTTCATGGGAGATACCGGCAGCCTTTTTCTTGGTTTCACTATCTCAGTATTGTCACTAATTATATCGTATAAATCCGGCACAGTTCTTTCTGTGCTCGTACCAGTAATGTTTATCTCCATACCGGTTTTTGACACTTTTCTAGCAATAATAAGACGCTTGAGCAAAGGTGAACACCCTTTTTCCGCGGATAAAGAACATTTGCACCACAGATTATTGGAGCTTCACTTCACCACCAAACAGACACTTCTAACTTTTTATTCTCTTTCAGCCCTTCTTGGAGCTGTAGCTGTTATATTTAACAACAAAGAGATAAAATACGGATTAATAATTGCCTTTATTTTAATTTATGTATTCTTAATAATATTAAAAATCAGCCATTTGTTTAATCTTAATCAAATAGTTATAAGGGTAAATGATAAGATAAAATATATAAAACGAATAACAGCAGAAAACAAAACTGACAGTAAACCAATCATTTGCGTAAACTACCTCATTTCAGCTCTCACTTACCTTTTTCTCATAGCGGTAGCTGCTAATAAAACCAGCTGGAATTATGCAGAGATAATCGCAATCCTGATTTTTGCATGTGTGATTTCAATTTCTATCTGGTTATCCAAAATATTGAAAATAAAAAATGAATTCATTAATTTCCTGATTTTTTGGTTTTTATATTATATCAATCTTTTTATTGTTAGTAATAGCCTGGCTAAAGATTTCTTCATCGTATATTGTCTGTTGGTTCTTTTGCTGTCATTGAAACTCATTCTTAAAAAACGTGTAGACTTCCTTTTTATTAGTCCCATGGAAATATTGGCAATTTATGGGCTATTCATGATTAACCTTATGAGCAATATTAGTATTACAAATAATGTCCTCACACTTTTTTTAACAACAATTATGTACTATCCCAACAAAGCTATACTTACCTCAAGATATAAATATTACAGGTATCATATTGCCTTTATGTTGATTATTCTGATATCAATGCCGTACGGTTTTTACTATTCGTTTTATAAAGAAATGACCGACAGCTATAAAATAAATTACACGAAATACGTATCCCCCATTTCCTACAAAAAAACAGCAGATGAATATATTGACCAAGGTAAATATAAAAAAGCAAGGGATGTTATCCTCGAATATCACAAAAAAGCCCGTTTACCCATTATCCAAAAGATTGTATACGGAAAAACAAACAAAATTTACGCCAACCTTATTATAAATGAATTAACCAAAGGCAATCTTAACAAGTCAAATAAATATCTTGAAGAATACTTGAAGATGCATCCTGAAACAATTTCTGAGTTGTATAATCAAATAAAGCCTTTTTTTAAACAAATATCTCAACTAAAGATTGAAAGACCTGAAGATATAAAAGTATCCGGTATACCCCTTAACAAAATTTTTTCCAAGTACAGCGAAACCATAAAAAAAGCTGGTTTGAAGCAAATTCAGAAAGGTTACGCCAGTCAGGGCAGAGAATGCCTTAAAGTAGCAACTACAATAAACGGTTTTTTAAGGTAAGTAAGATCGCAAAGAAGCAAAAAACACGTTTGATATAAATAATATTTTATGATATAAAATAGCCTTGTTTATTTACGCAAAACTTATAAAAGAGGTACTTTTTTAAATGGACGATAACAACAAAAATACACCGCCGGCATACGAAGACGAGATTGACCTTAGAGAATTATTTTTGACCATCTGGCAAAATAAATTTTTAATAATATTAATTACAGCACTAATTGTCACATTAGCATCATTTTACGCTTATTACAAAGAACCTGTTTATGAGTCTAAAGCTGCTTTTGAAATAGGTATAGTTAACGAAGAAGTATTGGTTGAGCCTAATATTTTAAAAAAGGAAATAGAAGTGGTTTTTGACGTAGAAGAAAACAAGGGGTTTGAAGAAAATAAAGCTATAGTTCATAATGTAGAAATAACGGATAATATTCTCACAGTAACCACCCGTGGTTTATCAAAAGCTGATGCAAAACAAATGTTAGAAAATGTGTCAAAATACATCAAAACTAAGTATAAATATAAAGTTACCGACCGTATAGAAATATTGAATGAAAGAGCAAAACAAATGAAAAAGGAACTGGCATCAATCAACAGCAGAATTGATACTTATAAAAACAAAATAAAAAAATACGAACAAAATATTAAAATTATAAACGAAAAAAGGGTTAATGACAAAGCTCAGGAAACTTTGTTCGCATTAGAAGAGATCAACAACCAACGGCTGATACAAAGTCTCCAGGATAAAATAGAAGAACTTAAACTTCAAAAACAAGAAATCAGGAATATTCAATTAAAAAGAGTAAAGCTTGCAATGACAGAGCCATACACACATAACACAAGAGTATTGGGAAAAATCGAGGTTTCAGAAAATCCTGTTGCTCCAAATAAAAAGCTGATCATAGTGGTAGCTTTTGTCACCGGTATTATTTTATCTGTATTTTTGATCTTTTTTAAAGAGTTCATAAAAGGCTTTAAGGATTATACCGAAAATAAATAATAGCTAAGGCTGTTCATATTCACTTAGTCTTTGGATCCAACATGACAATCACAACATAGTAATTTAAAATAATGCAATCAGGAGCGTTTATTTTTTTGACTCTGATATTGCATGCGCCTGTAGCGGAGTAACTCGGTCAGCGTATTACTTGTTTTCGGTCACCTTCAATATAGACTCTCGGTTCCGGGAGGCTGGCTCAGTTAATAACGGACAACTGGCTCTATCGAGCCGGAATGTACAAGGATAAGAATTCAACAAATTATTCAAAAGTCTTTAAAAATATCTGTGCCAAGACCTCAGTAGCATGTCCCCGCCACACTCTTCTATTTAACTCTGAAAGCCCTGGCTACGGGAAAATTATTGTACACTTCTTCAAATTTGTCTTTGTCATATTTCCCCAAAATGTATTGTTGATTAAAATTTGAGTTATATACTTCATTCCGCACTATATAAATACCGCTGATATATCTTCCGTTTGTTATAATTATAACATTAAGGTTACTTTCAAAACCAAATCTTTGTGTATCTTTGACGTAACCTCCATCCACAAAAACGATACGTTTCAGAGGAATGCTCCTGTTCTGCATCTGCAGCACTCCCTGGTTAAGATCAATATTCATACCCCTGCATTGCAGCACATTATTTTTCATGGAAGAGCAGTTTACAGCCTGATAGCCACCCGAATCACTCTCTCTTTCATTAAAATCCCAGTTTCCGAAAAAGCTCATGGCTCCGTATTTGCCAATCATATCGTTTGTATAATAAACGTATGTATTTTTATTTGTCAGATCGCCGTTGTAATTTAAGACATGATCCAGCATATAATCAGGGGATTTGTTATCTTTTATCATATCATTGATAGAATCAAATCCTTTATTGTCAATATATGTAACTATATTATGCATTACGCTCTGATTGTCAGATGTAAAACCTTTTGCAACAAAATACGTACGTGCGCCGCCGTGAGCACTTCCATCGTGATAAGTTGCAAGCTCTGCAATATCCATAATTGCATACCCGTAGTCCCACCAAGTAAATACTGCTGAATGTTTCGGCAGTTGTCGTTTCAGATCAAGAAAAGTTTGGGTTATCGGTCGTGAGATTGAAGGTCTGGGTATATAGTCATATGCTGTCATTCCTGCCGTAAGAAAGAAAATGATAAAAGCTATCGGTACAGATATTACCTGATAATTCAGCTTGTTTAAATTGATATACTTAGTTCCATATTTTAAAATGATGTCCACAAAAAAACCTATCCCAATCCCAATAAAAGGAGCCAGAAACATGGAAAATCTGTTGGATGAATAAAAAGCCAGGCAGCCTAAGCCAAACATGGGCAGCATTGGCAGCAAAGAACGCCATTTATAAATAAGGAATCCTACAGCAAGAATTAAACCTGCTATACCAATAGCTTGGTTGCCGATCATCATTTCAATAACTTCTTTGATATTTTTATTCTGGCTCTCAGTAATAGTCTGTAGAATGTTTGGAAAAACTATCGTCTTGCTTTCAGAAGCCGAGAAAAAAGAAGCTATATATTTGCCGAATACGAAATTATATAGGTTAAAAAAACCTCTGTAAAAATACACGGGATATGAGAACAAAATGAAAAGCAGTGAAGATATACCCACGACTTTCCATTTTACTCTTTTGATGAGAAGAAAAAATAAAAATATTGCAAAATAAACAATTATAAAGCCCGGATGTTCATACCACCATGTAAAAAAATACATGGTCAGACCTAAGATCACCGAGTAAAAATAAATACCCCTATTTGTTTTGCATTTATCCATGAGATATATCAGGTAAGCAGCAAAGAAAGGGAAAAACATATTAAGCGTATCTGTATCAACCCTGCCTGTGGAAGCCCTCACATAATAAGCGTAGCTGAAATTACCTATTAAGCCTCCGAGTATACCTGCAGCAGGAAAACCTATGCTGAAAAAATAAAGTATGAAGGGGATAACCAGTAAACCGCCCAGAATATTTGTCAGTTTTATGCCTGCGATATAGATTTCATTATAACCTTCCGAATCAAACAAACCTTTGGTCTTGTCTATCATATAGCTCAGCATTGGTACTTTGTCGGGCATACTTGCACCGTCAGGGTACTCCTTCAATGGTAGTTTCACATCATTTTCAAAAGGAACTTCCCCGTACAAATCAGCATATCTGAGCCAGTGGTATGCATCCAATGTTGTCATAGCAGGATAATTTTCTGTAAAATAAACAGGTTTATTCTGGAACCAGAAATTCAGTTGCTCATTCCGTTTATACAGTGTGAGACCATAGCAAACAATTATTATAAAAAAAACGGCTAAAACTTTATAGACATTAGACTTCATAATTCCCCCTATTTCTCACTACATACTAAAACCAAATTTTTTCTTAAAATCAATAAGTTTTTAAATATTTCAAAACTCTTCCTATTTTAAATTTTGCAATATTTTTGTAAAGCATTATATAAAAAATGCAAAATAAAAAAACAAAAATAATCAATATATAAGTATGCTGCCAAAAAAGAATCGCCGGTATTATTGCTAAACTGCATATCAGCCATAGAAAAGGAGATGTGGCTGAATTTCTCAAAAGGACATTTTCTTTTCTGTCCAGCTCAAAAATAAAAGGTACAACCCTCTTGTATAAAAGCTGATGCAGATGAAAGCTGTCCGGATGACCGATCTTTGTTTTTTTTAAGATTTTTCTTCTGTATATTGAGAAAACGGTTTCAAATACAGGATATATAACTACCAACAGAGGGAACCAAGAGGAAACTTCACTATTTCTGTTAACAAGTAAAATAGACAAAACCGCAATTACAAATCCAATAAAGTATGCACCACCGTCACCTAAAAAAATCTTCCCAAAAGGATAATTCCAAATAAAAAAACCACCAATAGAACCTATCATAATAAAGCACATGCCAAGTACAAGAACATCATGGAGTTCAAAAGCTACATAGCCTAAAGCCAAAAAAATTAATATGGAAACCACTGCTGATAAGCCGTTATACCCGTCAATAATATTTATTGAATTTGCTACACCTGAAGCAGCTATTATAGTAAAGATGTATGCAAAGACTTTTATTTGAAATAAACTGTCAAAAAACGGGATATCTATACTCGTAACTACAATATTAAGGAGCAAAATTCCAATGACTACAGAAATAAAAGCAGCAAACAATCTTATTTTTACAGTTATTTTTTTTACGATATCTTCAACGAGACCAGCAAATGTTATCGGAATTGCAGATAAGAGGATATAAAAGATTTCCATTTTGTGAAACACAAAATAATAAAATATAGCAGCAATAAAAACACTTAATACAATTGCTAATCCACCAATTCTTGAGGTGGGAAATACATGAAATTTTTGTGGACCGTTAAATGTATCTCTAAATTTTTTATGATTTAAAAGGTATATAAATACAAAGTTCAAGAAAAATGATAATATAAATGCGATTAACAGGCTTTTTATCATGTTTTATTTATATTATAATTTACAGCCAAATGTAAATATAAATCACTGTACTTCTTTTTCTAAATTTCCTTACAATTTTTATTGGAGCAATACACTAGCACCAACACTGCCCTACTCACTTATTCCTACCGTTTCATTATTTCAGCTTTGTCTATTTTTAGTATGTCACAGACTCTCTCAAAAACGTCGGCAGCAAACTCCAAAACTTCTTCTATCTCTTCCCTCGTTGGAAGACTTCTATTGGATGATGGATACGATTCACCTATATGATATTCACTTATCTGCTAAAGCACAGAAATCATCATCAAAATTTATATGATCTTTGATATGTTTATAAATATCTACTAAATCATGTGTTTTAAATATCTTGCTATTGTCATACGCTAAAAAAGACTTCAAGCTGATCTCAACAGCATAATGAATCTCAATAGCTATTATATCAGTATAATGCTCTAACTGGAAAAGTAGTTGCGCACTACTTAAATGGTGCCATGCTTTTGTAAGCCACTCTTTAGCTGCTGTTTTGTTCATAAAGAACCTTTCCATTTTTTAAAATATCCACTCTGTAAAAATAATCCTCTCTGCTTTCTAAAAACTCTTTCGAACTCGCTAAAATATCAATGCCGTTAGTCCTATAATTCAAAATAATATCTCGTAATCTTTTTCTGGCTTCAAGTGTAAACTGTCTGGGCTCCTTAAGACCAGATTTTACCAAAAACAAATCTATATCACTTTCGTCATCAGGATTACCATAGGCATAGCTTCCGAACAGTATAATTTTGTCAGGATTCAGCGGTTTTAAACGCTCAACGATTTCTTCTTTTAATTTTTCAATATCAATATCTTTTCTCATAATAAAATAATACAGATTTTACGGTCAAAGTTCAAGAAAGTGTTTTTTATATGTGCTGAGTATTAAGTGCTAAGAATTAGTGCTGATGTTGAAATGGTCTATATACTTAACAAGTTTTCCCAGTCTCTACAAATCTTGACAACCTTTCCCTAATTCACAATTTCTCTACTTATCTATCTAACTTTACACTCTTTTCCCATTCATACGCACTTTTGCAGATGATTTCAAGATTATCATATTTGGGCTGCCAGTTCATCGAACTTTTAATTTTTTTATTATCGGAAACAAGAACTGCCGGATCACCTTCTCTTCTGCCAGATACTTCCACTTCAAAATCTATTCCCGTCACATTTTTCATCACATCTATGACTTCTTTTACACTGTATCCTCTGCCGTAGCCGCAGTTGAAAATATCGCTGGGATTCTTCTGCAGATATTCGATTGCCCTGATATGAGCGTCAGCCAGGTCATCCACATGGATATAATCCCTTATACATGTTCCATCTTCAGTGGGATAATCATCGCCAAATATATACATTTTATCCCTTTTGCCCGCCGCACATTCGGATGCTATTTTTATCAGATGTGTTGCATTGGGAGTGCTTTGACCAATTCTGGGGGAGAGTTGTGAAATGTCAGATGTGAAGTGTGAGGTGTTAGGAGCTGGGTGTGAAGCGTGTTCATTGTAGTGGATATCAGCTCCGGCTACATTAAAATATCTGAAAATCACATACTTCATCTTTCCGCCTGCTTTAGCCGTATCCTGCAGCACTCTTTCACTCATCAGTTTTGACCAACCATAAGGATTTATAGGCTTGGTTGCATAAGATTCATTAATTTTAAATTTTGAATTTTGAATTTCAGGTTTGGGTTCCCCGTAGACAGCTGCCGTCGAGCTGAACACGAATTTTTTAATTCCGTTCTCCGAAGCGCATTTGATAAGGTTTGTCGTATTAACTGTATTATTCATGTAATACTTTGCTGGATTCTCCACAGATTCGGGAACTATAATAGATGCTGCAAAATGTATTATCGTATTAATATCGTTTTCTTGAAGTATCTTTTCAACCTCGTGGAATTCTTTCAAATCAAGCTTGATAAATGTAAAATCCCTTATTGATTTGAGGGTTTCCAGGGTACTTTCTCTGCCTGTGCTCAAATTGTCCAATATTATTATTTCATGCCCGGTAAATTCCAGCAGCTGTTTCACAACGTGGCTGCCGATATAACCCGCTCCTCCTGTAACAAGTATCTTCATATATGAAAATCTCCTTTTAAGTATTATTGTATAATAACAATTAAATTGCATTAATATGTTAATATACGGTCAATTTGAAATCAACACGAAGTCGATTTTATTCAAATATTCTGGGTCAAATCCTTTCGGCTTGCAAATAATTTAGACAAAATCAAACCAAGAATAATCCCAATTATATCAGCTGTTATATCCAATAGTGAAAATTCACGTCCTGGTATAAAATGCTGGATAATCTCAATATGCAATGCATAAATCAGCAGCAAAGTTATTTTCACTTTTTCACTTAGCTTGGTAAAAGCAAGTAAAAAAAGTACGTACAATACCATAAAAGCCAATACGTGATTCAGCTTATCCCAGCTGTGGGACACCGCTTCGATTTCTCTTGTAGTGACAGCCAAATACTCTATGACAATAACCGCAGACAAAAAAACTATTTGATAAACGCGTTTCATATTTCTCCCAATATAATCTCACACTTACGAAGTGTGAGATTGGGTTATTCTAAAAGTAAGTGTTTTATTTTATTAAGTTTTGCCTGATAACCTTTTCTGGAAGTTACAAAATGTCTGTATTCTTCAGAATTAATATCAATATAATTTGTAAAATTGCATACATTACGCTCTGATTCATGCAAGTATTCTCTATATGAAGAATACGGCCAGTCTTCAGGAGTTGGCACTAACTTTGAAGAAGTCGGATTAAGATGGATATATCTTGTCAAATGCAGTAACTGCTCATCCGTTTCCACATATACACTTTTAAATCTCCCCTGCCACAAAGGCCCCTTTCTACTATTTTTATTGTTAAAATATCTGGTATAGCTGTCCAGGATATTTTTCATATAAGCAGATATCCCTTTATCTTTCTTTTGAACAAGCAGAAAATGAATATGTGTGGGCATGAGACAGTAAGCGATTAAATCCACTATAGTATCTTCAGAGTGAGTATACTTTTTGAGATACTCATCTTTATTTTTAATACGTACATATTCAGAAAATCTGGAAGGTCTCTTTTCATAACCATAAAACTTCATCATTTCTATCATTCTGTGAAAATCGGCAACGCTACTGAATATTTCGTATCCGGCTATGCTTTTTGTGAACACATGATAAACATGATCTGTAACAAGCGGATGTTTTCTCATAAAATGCTCCAGCACCAATCTCACACTTCGTAAGTGTGAGATTGGGTGATCTTAGCCAATAGGTATAAAATATATTTAGTAACAATTAGTTATATTATGAAAACTTAGTATATTTGTCAAATATTATCCTCACACTTACGAAGTGTGAGGGAGGGTACTCAAATCATCCACATTAGTCCATCTCATTGGAACTCATTGCAAAATATTTAAAATATTACTATAATAACCTTATAAATCGTAAAAATGGAGCATTTAAAAATGCCGGCAAATCAAACAGAACTCACAAAAGGACATATCTTGGAATGTTTAAACCGACATAAAGACGTATTGCGTAACAAATTCAGCGTAATAAAAATTGGTCTGTTCGGCAGCTATGTAAATGATACTTATGATACGGGCAGTGACATTGATATTTATGTAAAATTCAGCAATACCAACTTCAGGAATGTTGCTGGAGCATGGGTTTATATAGAAAAAATTTTAGATCACAAAGTTGATTTGGTGTATGATCATAAAGACTTAAATAAACCATTAAAAGAGAATATCGAAAAAGAAGTCATGTATGGGTAAAATCGACATAAACTTTACGATTGACTTTATATTGAAAAGCATTGATTTGATTGAAAAAAGGTTTTCTGGCATAGATTCTGGTGAGGATTTTCTTAAAAATGACAAAAACCTGGAAAAATTTGATTCAATATCAATGAGACTCCAAACAATCGGAGAAAATATAAAAAATTTATATAAAAACAATCCTGAAGTTTTGGAAAATTTTGCTACTAAAGATTATTGGAGCAGTATTATGAAGATGAGGGAAATCATTTCCCATCATTATATAAACATTGATGCTTGCATATTCCGGCTTGATAGAGCCAGGTGTCCGTTATGAACTGAGCCACCCTTCCGGAACTGAGAGCCAGTCAATTCCAGAAGGAGAGCCAGCATTAAATTAAAATTTCCAGGCTTTTAAT
>NZ_JAXKVW010000024.1 GCF_036172515.1 Flexistipes sp. | reverse complement strand
GATTCCCCCTGACTTGCATGTGTTAAGCACGCCGCCAGCGTTCGTTCTGAGCCAGGATCAAACTCTCCATCCAAAATCCTGTCCAGCTTACTTAGCTGTCTATCTATCTCATCACAGACCGGCCTATTCTGTTATCAAACATCTTAACTGCTATATCAAATATTCTTTGCTCTCTCAATTACTGCAAAAAAACGCAACATATCCTGCTCGCGATTAATCTATTTCAGATAGCTTTGCTGGATCATTTACTTCCCGCTCTCTGTATCAATCTCCCTTGCAGCGGATGAAACTTATAGTATATCTATACACCTTTGTCAAATACTTTTTAGGAAAAATCCGAAATTTTTTTATTTTTATTTATCATAATACTATCCACAATAACCAAAGAAGCCATCGCCTCGGCGACTGGAACGACTCTGGGGGCGACGCAGGGATCATGCCTGCCTTTGGTAACAACTTCTCTGCTGTTGCCAAATTTATCTATGGTCTGCTTTGGAATTAAAATAGACGAAGCAGGCTTTACCGGAAATCTAAAAACGATGTCCTGACCGGTGGAAATCCCTCCAAGTGTCCCTCCTGCATTATTTGACAAAAAGCCATGCGGAGAAATTTCATCATTATTTTCACTGCCGCAGGCATAAACCACGTCGAAACCTCTGCCAAATTCTATCCCTTTCACTGCTGGCAGGGATAAAATAGCTTTTGCCAAACCTGCATTCAGTCTGTCAAAAACAGGCTCACCCAAACCGGGCTCAACTCCCCTTATTATAACTTCAACTATGCCACCAACCGAATCACCTCTGTCTTTTGCTTTTAATATATAATCCTTCATTTCCTGATATTTTTCAGAATCAGCACATCTTACCGGATTCTTTTCAATAAAACCCTCGTCAAATTTTTCCCCTTTAACAGTACCCACCTGTTTTACATAACCTGTAATCTTTATATTTTTAAGTGACAAAAGTTTTTTTGCTATCGCGCCGGCAGCCACTCTGCCTATAGTCTCCCTCGATGAAGAACGTCCGCCTCCCCGATAGTCTCTAATACCGTATTTCATAAAATATGTATAATCAGCATGCCCCGGGCGAAACAAATCTTTTACATCGCTGTAATCTTTGGACTGCTGATTTTTGTTATATACAATCATACAAACAGGCGTTCCCGTAGTTTTGCCCTCAAACACACCGCTTAAAATTTCCACTTTATCAGACTCATTTCTCGGAGTAGTTATTTCACTTTGACCGGGTCTTCTTCTGTCAAGCTCTTTCTGAATATCGTCTTCATGAAGTTTCAATCCGGCAGGACACCCGTCCAGAACCACACCCACAGCAGGTCCGTGACTTTCTCCAAAAGTTGTGATTCTGAAAATTTTACCGAAACTGTTCCCAGACATGCAAAGCTCCCTCACTCATATTTAATAACGTGTGCCACTTCTAAAGTAATAAGTCCGTGACCAATCATTTTGTCAATTTCCGGAAGAATATAATTAATTTTCTCTTCACTGTCCACTACTTCCACAATCAAAGGCAGATCATTAGACAGCGCAAGAGTCCGTGAAGAATGTATTACTGAACTCGCTCCGTAACCATATATCCCCCTTATCACTGTTGCGCCGGCAATACCTTTTTCACGACATAATTCCACTAAAGATTTATATAAAGGCCTTCCTTCGTATTTATCATTTTCGCCAATAAAAATTCTCATCAGCTTTTGTGTGCCTTCGAGTTTTGTCACCACGCCCCCCATAATCTTGCAGTGTATACGCCCAAAAAAGCTGTAATAAGGCTGATAACTACATTGGCAGCTGCATAAACAAAAAATAAAACATACGAATTCTCTTCCAACAGGTTAACAGCTTCCAACGAAAATGTCGAAAATGTGGTAAAGGAGCCAAGAAAACCTATACAAACCAAAGCTCTGAATGCAGCTCCATCAGACATTTTTATTACAGACAAAGTAAAAAGAAAACCAAGGAGAAAACTGCCAAGAATATTAACAGCAATAGTACCATAGGGGATGAGGTTTCCAAAAATATTCATCGTAATCTTTGAAACGACAAATCTGGAAACAGCCCCGAAGAAACCACCGATACCTATAAACAAAATATTCATTTACTCTCCTTTAATTATTTTATATTATAGGAGGAATGAATACTCAAGTTATATTTTACTTTATTCTCTTACTGATATTCACTTACGCAATCAACATTCCGTTCGGCATTGCAAGAAGAAAATTCAGCAAATTTTCTCTGGGATGGTTCTTATGTATACATGCACCAATACCTGTTGTTGCCTTTATAAGAATCTCAACCCAAATTTCTTTCAAGCTTATACCTGTTCTTATAATTGCTGCCATTGCAGGACAAATGACCGGTTCAAGAGTAAAAAGAAACAACCTTAGTTGAAAAAATAAGCGTTGTGGTACTTATCTAAATATCTCAGAGCAGGCTTAATTCTTGTTTCGCTGCTCTTTTAGCTCATCAATACACTAATATACTACTAAACAAATCACAAAAATTATTGATGTATTGAATTCTGAACTCCTTGGTATATCATTATAGTATAATTAAAAACCACAGGAGGCGCTAAATGTCACAATACCATGAGCCCGAAGAAAAATTAAGTGAAGAGACCAAGAATTTTACCCGCGCATTAAACAGTCTCAAAGAGGAGATTGAAGCAATCGACTGGTACCAGCAGAGAGTCGATGCAACAGATGATGAAAACTTAAAGGAGATATTGGCACATAACAGGGATGAAGAAATCGAGCATGCGTGTATGGCACTGGAATGGCTGAGACGTAATATGCCTGCATGGGACAATGAACTGAGAACATATCTGTTTACCGAAGGAAATATTGCCCATTTGGAAGAAGGCGAGGCAGAATCCCAGGACAGTGATAACAAAAGTCTGAATATAGGCAAACTTAATAAATAAAGGGGGTAAATAATGAATATATTAAGACAAAATCTGGCACCCATCCCGGATAAAGCGTGGGAAGAAATAAATCTTCAGGCAAACAGAACCCTTTCCTCACACCTAAGTGTCAGAAAATTTGTGGATGTTGAAGGACCGTTGGGAATTGATACAGAATCTGTAAAGACAGGAAGGCTGGAAATTGTAACGGATAAAGGCTCAGCTGTTGAATATGGTATCCCCAAAGTACAGCCGCTAGTCGAAGCCAGAGTCCCGTTTAAACTCAAATTGTGGGAGTTGGACAGCGTATTAAGAGGGGCTGAAGATATTGACCTTTCTTCCCTTGAAGATGCGGCAAAAAAGATAGCTGTCTTCGAAGACAAATCTGTATATTACGGTCTTGAAAAAGCAAATATTAAAGGGCTGAAAGACTCAAGTGAACATAGTTCTTTAAAACTGCCAACCAAGACCGAAGACCTCCCTTATGTAACAGCGGAAGCTGTTGCCAAACTGAAAAGTGCTTCCGTTGACGGCCCCTATTCACTCGTTGTTTCCGTTGATCAGATGAAAAATATTGTCGGATTAAATAAAGGATACCCATTGAAGAAACAGATTGAAGATATTATCGGAGGATCTGTAAAGGTAAGCAGCAATATTTCAGAAGCCTATTTGGTATCTGAAAGAGGCGGCGATTTCAGACTTACACTGGGACAGGATTTATCCATAGGATATCTGCAGCACGACAGTAAAGAGGTTACCCTTTATTTTACAGAATCTTTCACCTTCAGAATACTTGATCCTGCCGCACTCATTGTAATCAAATAAGCATAAAGAAGGCTTAATGCCTTCTTTATGCCAATCTGAGCACTTTGGCTCCGACACTGCTTCCATTCTTTATCCCAATCAGTGCTTTGTTGGCTTCTTCCAGGGGATATTCTTCCACAGTGGGAAAAATCCCTGCTTTTGCAGCAATTTTGATAAAATCCTGAAGATCAGCAGGTGTAACATTTGCCACACTTTTCAACTCTTTTTCCATCCAAAGGTGATTTTTGTAATCAAGATTCATCAAGATATCTTTGTCAAACTCTTCTTTACTAATGGCATTAACCACTAAACGTCCCGAAGGAGAAATATTAAAAAGACCCGCCAATACAGTTTTGTACACCGGAGTAGTGTCAATGATGCTCAGACACTTCTCCGGCGGGGAATCCTCTATATCTCCTGTCCAAAAAGCACCAAGCTTTTTGGCAAATTCCCGCTGGGATTCACTTCTTGCAAAAACAAAAAAACGGGATTCAGGATACAAATATTTGGCAAGCTGAAGAACCAGATGTGCGGATGCCCCAAATCCCATAAAACCAAGATTTTGCCCATTTTCCATTCGGGCAAGCTTTAATGAGCGGTAACCCACAGCTCCAGCACAAAGCAAAGGTGCAGCCTGGGAATCTTCATACACATCAGGTATTTTTACAGCAAAATGCTCACTGACTTTCATATATTCGCCATATCCACCATCTGCATCCCTGCCGGTGGCCTTAAAATCGCTGCATAAGTTTTCCAGTCCGTTATCACAGAAATAGCAATCACCACAAGCGGAATAAATCCAGCCAACTCCTACTCTGTCACCTTCTTTGAATTTTGTGGCACCGTCTGATATTCCCACAACCTCACCCACAATTTCATGCCCCGGGACAACAGGCAGCCGGGGAGGAGGGGTACGCCCTTCAATCTCGTCAAGCTCTGTATGACAAACTCCACAGGCTTTTACCTTTATTAATACCTCACTGTTTTGGATTTCGGGGACTGGACGGTCTCTTAATACCAAAGGTTTAGATTCTTGTTTTAAATCTGTAATTCTTTCCAGAACCATAGCTTTCATAGATCTGCCTCCGGAAAAAAATTTATTCAAGTTTCGCACTTGCACCTATGAACGTCTGACAGCGTCATCGCGAGGGCAAAAACCCGCGGCGATCTCATGTCTTGTATTAGAGATTGCTTCGCTACGCTCACAATAACAGAACTAAGTGCGAAATTTGAAAATTTATTTAAAAAGTCTGTTTATTATGTCTCTGTACTTTTTTTCAATGTAGTGTCTTTTCTTTTTCAGGGTATTGGTGAGCTCTTCACCCAACTTAAACTCCTTGTCCAGAAAAGAGATTTTGTGTAATTTTTCATAATCCCTGAAACCTTTTTTTGAAGACAGAAATTTATTTATATCCTTCCTTATTTTCTCTGCAATATGACTGTCTTTTGTAACATCTTCCTTAGAGTGAACAAGTTTATCGTATTTTTTAGATATGTAATCTTTCATCTGTTCAAAATCCGGGACAATCAAGGCTCCCAATCCTTTTTTGTCCTGGCCAACAAGAACAGCATCCTTGACAAAGGGGAACATGGAAATCGTGGATTCTATTTTGGTAGGATCGATATTTTCTCCATTAGCAAGAACTATTATCTCCTTTGCACGTCCCGTAATTACCAGCTCACCTGTCAAAGTAAATTTGCCCAAATCACCTGTTTTGAAAAAACCATCCTTAGTAAATGATTTTTGGTTTTCCTCTTCATTTTTGTAATAACCGCTGAAAACCTGTTCGCCTTTAACCTGTATTTCACCTTCTTTTCCCGCCGGCAGTATATTACCATCCTCATCAACTATTCTGATTTCAGTATCTTTTATGGGAGGTCCCAAAGTGCCAAAAACTTCACAATGTAGGTCTCTTCCGGCGATTCCGGGTGCGCATTCGGTCATTCCGTAAGCATTCACAATCCTTATGCCTATAGCATCTATCCACTCATCAACAAACTGAGGCAAGCTTCCGCCCCCGCTCACTGCAAGCCTGAGTCTGCCGCCGAACTTTTCCCTTAAAATGACAAACTTTTTCCCGACGTACATTTCCACCGGCTTCAAAAGAACCACTTTAACAAAAGCCAGCCCCTTGGAAAATATATTTTCAAAAAAACCCTTCTTCTCAAACACGGGAAGATTGTTTTTAAGTAATCTTTTATTTCTTCTGTAAGCTGCCGAAGCGTTTACCAGCAAATTAAAAATTTTGGCTTTTTTCTCACTTTCTTTCTTTAGCGTTGCATTAACCTTTGTGTACAAAGCCTCCCACAACCTGGGAACTGTGGCAACAATTGTAGGGGAGTATTTTTTTAAATCATCGGAAAAAGTCTTTATATTGGAATATACGGTAGTGCACCCCTGCATAACGGACAAATGTTCTGCCAACCGTTCGAATATATGCCAGGACGGAAGAATTGAGAGCCAAACATCATCAGGAGACAAATCCACCATATCCGGAATTCTGCTGAGATTTGCAAGAAAATTCCGGTTTGAAAGTAACACACCTTTCGGAGTGCCGGTGGTTCCTGATGTGTATATCAGGGTAAACGGGTCATCTATCTTATGTTTATCCGCAAGAGAAATAAACTCTTCAATCTCATTATAAGTTATTTCTCTGTCTTTCTTAATGATTTCATTGTAGGCATATATTTTATTAAAAAAACGGTGTTCACTATTGCCCTCCATCACAAAAATGTTTTTCATCTTTTTTGCAATGGAATCACTCAGGGTGTATTTCATTAAGCCCGGGGTCTCAAAAACAATAAAATCACTTTCTGAATGATTGATAATGAACTCAAATTCGTCCACGGGTGTATCACTGCCCCTGGGGACACTCACAGCACCTATTGCAACCAGAGCCAGATCGGTAACAATCCAGCTGTACCGGTTATCCGAAATAATAGCCACTTTTGAGTTTTTTGTAACCTTTTTTTCCATGAAAGCGTTTGCGAGCAGAAGCACATCTTCAAAAAGCTTATTATAGGTTACGTCGAATTCAACCCCATTGACCCTATAGACAAAAGCGGTTTTATCGGGATATTGTCTCCAGGTATTGATAAATAGCTGAAATATATTATCGTACGATTGCAGTTTATTCATAATCCACCTTTACTTTGCATTAGTTTTTACAATATAGTAAAAATAATCTCTAACACAAGGGAAAGCTGTTAAAAGGGTTGTGATAAAATAACTAATGCTGTATCAAAAGACAAGAAAACAAAAAAAATGCAGTACGCTTCATAACCATATGCACATACTGCAGACAAACAAAGGAGACGAATGAAGAATATTAATTACGGTGACAGAGTCGTCTTAATCGACCATAAAAACAGAAGACACATGGTAAAGCTCAAGGAAACGGGGCGTTTTTCCAGTCAGTACGGTTTTATAGATCATAATGATATTATAGAAGCGGGTGACGGGGGTACTGCAAAAACAAACAAAAATTTTAAATATCGCATCTTCAGCACCACATATACAGACTATGTAATGAATCTGAAACGAAACGCCCAGATTATATATCCCAAAGATACTGCCCAAATGCTGATGGAAGCTGATATCTATCCCGGTCTTAATGTATTGGAGTCGGGTATCGGCCAGGGTGCTTTATCTATGGCACTGCTCCGGGCTCTCGGAAACCAGGGCAGACTTACAACATATGAAATCAGGGAGGATTTCGCCGAACAGTCAAAAAAATTTATCGATGATTTCTGCAGAGAATTAACAGAGATACATGATATAAAAATTGGTAATATTTACGAAGGATTTGAGGGAATATATGACAGGATTTTGCTGGATGTGCCGGAACCCTGGCATGTTATAGAGCATACAAAAAACGGTCTTGTGGGCGGGGGAATTATCGTTTCTTACATACCAACAATCCTGCAGGTAAAAACATATGTGGATACACTGAAAGCAAGCGGTTTTTTTGATGACCTCAGCACATTCGAAATAATAAAGCGCCCCTGGAAAGTCGACGGTTTGTCAGTCAGACCCGAGATGTGGATGTACAATCACAGCGCATTTATTGTAAGAGCAAGAAAGACCAGCATCTCTTAACTTTTAAATGAATATTATCTTCAATGTTTTTGGTGTCCTCCCATTTTTTTAAGAGCTATGTCAAATAGAGAGGTAGTTAGTGCTAAGTGATAAGTACTAAGTACTACGTGGTAAGTGGTAAGTTCCAAGGACCAAGTGCAAAGTGAGTGTGAATGTGAGAGTGAGGTTAGTTCAATGTTCAAAGTTCAAGGTTAATAGGTTTGAATAATGTGTTTTTCGAAGTTTTCGGCCGAGCACTTAAAACTTAAGTGCTCGGATAGTCCCGCCTCTTTACAACACTGGGTTTCAAGATAAACATTGCAGGCTGAAGCCCTGCTTCCAGAATTTTTCAAAACTCTCAGTTAAGCCAATATCAAATTTTCGCTTACAAAATTTTTATTTTTTTATATAATAAATAAGTACTTATTTATGGTGTTTATTATGATATGCAGTGAAAATTATAAAATTGTAGGCTGCAGCACCTACAATTATACAGATAATCTGAAGCTTTATTTCTTCTGGCTGACCAGCCTTGACAGCGGCACCACAAAAATGCTCTTTGTGGACAGAACCCGCTTTGTAAAATTCACACTGCTGGATGAGAATAGATTTTCCCACCATGATGAGATTTCACTGAAATGTGTAAGACACTAATACGAAATGGCATAGCCTGATTTTCATAAGTACCTAGACTCCAATAGTTTTAAGGCCTTTGAATATGGGGCACTGATTCAAAGGCCTTGTTCTTGGAAGTTCTAAATTAGATACTTTTTTAGCTATAACTAAAAGATACTGTCGCTGTTAACAACACTGCCTTTACGGGGAAAATAAATATGCAGTTCGCTTCCGGCCGCAAAGGCAGCAGTAGATATACTAAATAGCAGAATTATTGCAAGATTTTTCAAAATATTCTGCAGCATTTTTATAATCACCTTTTTGTTTATATATTTCGCCTAACAAATAAAAAAGTTTCTTTTTCTGAGGATATATCTTCTCTATCGAATGAAGCGTCTTTAATGCCTTATCTAAATTCCCCTTGAGATAAGCTGCGTACGCCCGGTAAAACTTGGCTCCAACATTATATTCGGAAACACCTTGCAGCGCTTCTTCAACCTTATCCGGCATGTCAAGCTTCAGATAAACTTCAGCAAGATTTAGCTTTTCCTCCATAGTAAGGTCTTTTTTATCCAGCTTTGCCAGACGCTCTTTAGCATCCTCGGGCTGACCGTCTTCTATAAGCCTTTTTATAAAATTGATTTTTGGCAGTCTGCTTCTTCTGTCATGTACCACACTCGTGTTTTCAAATTTTTTATATTCCTCTTCAGAAATTTTGCCGGTGAGAAAATCTACATATCTTCCCACTTGAACAGCATACTGACCTTCATAACCGACAGCATTTATTACTTTGTTATTTTTATCCAGGAAAAGTGTTACCGGCAGTGTAAAAATACCCCAGTCATCAGTTACACCAGTCTTATCGTGGGCAAAATATATATCTTCAGCTGCATCTGCTCCGACAATACTTTTAATTTGTTCCATAGTCCCTTCCTGCAGATCAACCGCAATGCAGGGAACATCCCTTTTGCTGCACATTTCAGCAAAGCTTTTTATCGTATCAACATTCGTACGCTTATCGTGCCTCCAAAGAAGCAAAAGCTTTGTTTCTGAATTTTTATCTATACCTGATAATTCCTTATTCAATCCTTTAAACTTTTGAATGGAAACAGTGTCACCCTTTTCGAGCTGTTGTAAAGGAAATGCACCTATAACAGTTGAAACAATCAACAAAGAAAGAATGCATCCTAAAACTATTCTGTAATTCATATTCAGCTCCTTTTTTAATATTAAATTAACGCATTTATCCACTTACACATCAAGTTTCGCACTTCGTTTTGTCTAGCATTCGCTTCTACCGAATATATATGCCATAGGCATCCTTGCGAAATCATGTGGAAACAGGCTTGTGGCAATCTCAAAACAAGAAAAGTAGAGAGATTGCTTCGTCGTTTTCACTCCTCGCAAAGACGCGAAAACAGTGTAAGTGCGAAACTTGAATTACACTTATCACTGGTTATTATACGCATTTTTCCTGTTATATGTTTTCGGTTTATGGCATCCCACAACACAGGTTCCGCCATGCTCCTTTTTCGTAAAATTAACAGGAAGTTCCCAGCCTCCACTGCCGTATGGCACACCTTTTCTAACCTGTAAAGGCTGATTGGAGGCATGAACTTCATGACAGGCCTTGCAGCTTCGCCCTTTGCCTTTAATCATAACATGGGTATAATGAAGGTTCTCATTGCCGTTTCTGAATTTGGTGGCCTCCTGTGTATACTGTTTTTCAAGAATCTTTTGGTCATGACACTCAAAACAGAGCTGATACATTCCTTGCTGATAAGCGTTGTAAAATTCTTTGGGAAAATATTCAAACAGTATAAAAGGATTATCCGAACCGTGAGGGCTGTGGCAGGCCGAGCATCCACTTGTGGCAACAGGACCGTGTACATATTTTGCATTCTTTACCCTGTTTCCAAGCTCGGAATGACAGCTGAAACAGACGGTTTTTGCTTCTGAACGCAGAAGCTGTCCGAATTCTGAAGCATGGGGATTATGACACCCGCCGCAGTTGCCATCCTCTACAGGCTTATGCTGAAACTCAGCATTTTTTATTCTATTCATAAGTTTAGGAGTGGTCTTTTGATGGCATTCCACACACAGTGCTTTTTCACTGGTGGATTTCAGATGAAATTTAGCATTGGAACTGTGGGGAGCATGACATGAAGTACATCCATCTTTTATAGGTGCGTGAACAACGGCTTTGTTAAAAGCCTCCTTTTTATCTTCATGGCACTGATAACACAATTGGTCCGGAGGAAATCTAAGGTGCGCTTTGTAGTTTGAAGCATGCGGATCGTGACAGGAGGCACATTCTCCGGCAGCCAACGGGCCGTGCTGGTATTTTTTGTTAAACATATCTTTTTCATGGCACTGCATACACGTGTCAGCTTCGGCTTTACCCTTTACAAAAAACTTATTATTACCACCGTGAGGGTTGTGACAGGATGCACAGTCTCCATTAGCAACAGGAAAATGAATATTTTTCCCGTCTCTCTGATTACTGTGGCACATCACGCATACCGGTCCCTCTTTAACAGGACTCTTAAAGTCTATAAAACTTTTGGGTCTTTCTTTATGATTTTCTAATTCTTCCGGGCTTGCCGTATGGCAAACTTCACACTGCATAGCTGCAGTAGGGCCGTGCAGATATTCATACTTTTGAATATCTGAGTGACATTCTTCCGTAACACACCCGGCTGCATAACTCAGGCCTGAAAATGCAAAACAAAATAACATTACCAAAAATAATCTTTTCACTTCTAACCTCCCAATTTTACTAATTCAGCTTTAATTTATAAGCAAAAACATACCTGTTGACTCAAGAATCCCTGGAATCAAATTATACAACATATAAATAAAAATCAAAGATTAAATTTTAAGCTACAATGACTTATGCAATTATTTGAATATGCTAATTACAGAGAAGTGCTTTTGCCTGCCAAAACATAATAACGTTAACTGCCTGACACAAAATCAAAAAATTTAGGTATAAGTTAACAACATATATTGTCGCAAAATTTGCTCATAATAAATTAAGCAAATAAAAATACCAGATAGTTGCAAGGCTAGTCTTTTTTTATTATCTAGCCCGATATCTGCGCGATTACCTTTTCCACAAAGTCCTTACTTAAAGCACCCACATAAAAATTGTATAACTCACCTCCGGGTGCATAAAAAATGTTGGTCGGGACACCGGTTATATTAAGTCGTTTTTCCAGTGATCTTTTGGCGTGAAATACGGGATAAGGTATTCCCATATCATTGATAAAATTCACAGCATCTTTTTTGCTGTCATCTATGCTTAATCCGATAATAACAAATTTATCCTTATTCTCATTGTATACTTCTATAAATTCAGGAGTTTCCTCCTTGCACGGCGGGCACCAAGAAGCGAAAAAATTTACCAGTATGATTTTATCTGAATATTTTTTCTTCAAGTCGTTCAGTCCGGACATTCCTATCGTCTTGAAATCTTCGACTTCCTCTGATGAGATTGCAGAACTTCTGCTGTCATTTTTATTCTGTGCTGACTCACATGAAACCAAAAGCAAAGATGCCAGAACAACATAAAAAACTAATACTTTCTTATATAACAGCGACTTAACCATAAATTTCCTCCAAAATCATCAGATATCAATTCACTTCTTCAAGTTTCGCACATGTACCTATTGCAAGTCTTTGCGAGGGTACGCCCGTGGGCGTAGACGAAGCAATCTCTCGTTTATTATTATTTTGAGATTGCCACAAGCGAGCACTTAAATTCTTAAGTGCTCAGTTTCGCAATGACACAGCGAAGTGCGAAACTGAATTTACATCAATAATAACTTATAGCTGCATTTTTTCAATATAAAAACTTAATATTCATATAATTTAATACTATTTTTCATCCCTGCCTTTCCTTTTTCTGATTCCTATTCTAAGAGGGATACCGTCAAAACCGTATGCTTCTCTTATCAGGTTAAGAATATAGCGTTTATAGGAAAAATGTACAGCTTCAGGATAGTTTACAAATATTACAAAATAGGGCGGTTTCACATCTACCTGTGTCATATAGAAAAATTTTAGTCTTCTGTTACTTACAACAGGCGGTTGATGCCTCTCCTGTGCAAACTGTAAAAGTTTATTAAGCTCAGCGGTTTTTATTCTTTTTGAATACTCTTTATACAACGTCTGAGCATACTTAAATATATTGTCCAGACGGTTTCCCGTAAAAGCTGAAGTAAAAATTATCGGAGGGTTGGTGATAAATTTAATCCTGTCCTTCACCTGAAACTGCAGATTCCTTGCTGTCTTCTTTTTATCCTCTTTTATTAAATCCCACTTGTTAAAAACAATAATGACGGGGCGCCCCATATCAACAGCATCCGCTATAATTTTCACATCCCTCTCGGTAACCCCTTGAACGGCATCGAGAATTGCAATGGCAATATCTGAACGCTCAAGGGCATCCATCCCCCTGTAATATCCGATTTTCTCCACAGCGTCCTTAAACATGACAGATTTTTTACGGATGCCCGCCGTATCCGTCAGGACATAATCTTTATCTTCAAAAGTGAAATATGTATCCACAGCATCCCTTGTTGTCCCCGGTATTTTAGTTACTATAACCCTTCCCTTTCCCAGTATTTTGTTTAATATACTGGATTTGCCAACATTAGGTTTACCGATTATTGTAAATCTCAGCAAGTCAGCCGGCTCATCCGGTTCCTCTTCCTGCTCGTATTTCTGAGCTTCATCCAGAATCCTGTCCAGAAGCATGTCAACATTTCTTCCGTGTTCTGAGCTGATGAGAAACATCTCTGAGACTCCGAGCCTGTAAAATTCGCTTGCAAGATACTCCCTTTTTTCACTGTCAACTTTGTTTACCACAAGAAAAAACGTTTTACCCTTTTCCCTTAGCAGGTTGCATACTATTTCATCCAATGAATGCACACCTTCTGTTACATCAACCATCAGCAGACATACATCCACCTCATCCAGAAGAGTGAAGAATTGTTGCTGCATCTCTTTTTTTATGATTTCTTCTTTGAGATCAAAACCGGCCGAATCCACTACTGTGAATCTGACTCCCAGCCATTCGGTGACTTTTTCCAGTCTGTCCCGGGTCACACCGGGCATATCATTTACAATAGCTGATCTGCTGCCTGTGATTTTATTAAAAAGTGTTGATTTTCCGACATTAGGCCGGCCTATAATTCCTACTTTCAGCATCTGTCACTCGCTAAAATGAGCGGAAACCCTTGCCAGACGTTTCAAAACCTCATCTTTGTCCAGGAGTGTGGCAAGCTTATCCACTTCAGGGCCTTTTGTTTTACCGCTGAGACCAACCCGAATTGCCATGAAAAGCGGTTTCCCTTTGATTTTCTTCTCTTTCTGTATCTTTTTCACAATCTCTTTATATTTTACTCCGTCAATTTCTTCTGCTTTTTCAACTTCTTCCTTAAGCATATTAATCACAACAGGTGTTGTTTCCCATGATAAAATTTCCGAAGCTTCCTCATCAAAAGTCTCAGGATACTCAAAATAAATCTTAAGATAATCTCCGATATCAGATAGCAGGTCAAGGTTGTCCCTTACGGAAAGAGCCATCTGTTTCACCCTCTCAGAATTTTCATCAATATAATGTATGTCGGTCGTTCCCGATTTAACAATAAACGGTTTTACCCTCTCAAAGAAATCATCTTCGTCAAGATTTCTGATATATATACCGTTCATCCATTTCAGCTTCTCAAAATCAAAGACAGCAGCACTTTTGGAAACCCTTTCAAGGCTGAAGACTTCGGCGAGCTCCTCACTTGATAAAATTTCCCTTTCGTTTTCATCTGACCAGCTTAAAAGTGCAAGGTAATTAAACAAAGCTTCAGACAGATATCCCTGATCCCTGAACGCGTTAATACTGGTAACACCGTGCCTTTTGCTCAGTTTGGAATGGTCCGGTCCCAATATCATCGGTATATGGGCAAATTTGGGTATATCAAACCCCATAGCCTCAAACATAAGAACCTGCTTCGGCGTATTGCTCAGGTGATCGTCTCCCCGGATTACATGGGAGATATTCATAAGCGCATCATCGATCACAACAACAAAATTATAAACCGGTGTGCCGTCAGGCCTTACTATGATAAAATCGCCGAACGAATCGGTTTTAAAGTCAATATCCCCTCTGATTTCATCACTCACAAGCACATTCTCTTTATTAACTCTAAACCGGATTGAAGGTTTTATCCCTCTATTCTCAAGTTTCTCAATTTCACCTTCGGATAAATTCCTGCATTTCCCGCTGTATCTGGGCGGTCTGCCCTCGGCCAAAGCTTTCTCCTTCTCCTTTTCAAGCTCCTCCTTTGAACAGAAGCATTTATATGCGTAACCATTCTCAAGCAGTTTATCCGCATACTTTTTATACAGATCAAACCGCTCCGTCTGTCTGTACGGGCCATATTCACCGCCTTTTCGGGGTCCTTCATCCCAGTAAAATCCCAGCCATTTCATATCTTCGTATATCATTTCTTCATTTTCCATTGAGGAGCGCTGCAAATCGGTGTCCTCTATTCTGAGAATAAATTTTCCCTTTTTTGAGGCTGCATAAAGATAATTAAAAAGGGCGGTTCTGGCATTTCCCACATGCAGATGTCCGGTAGGACTGGGAGCAAATCTAACTCTTGTTGACATTTTTCCTCCAAAATGTATATGATTGTATTTTATTTAAACCATCTTTGACTAAAACAGAGGTTGCGGTGAAAAAGTATATCCTTATAGCAGACCCTTCCAAAGTGTCAAGATTTGTTTTGGAGAACTATCTGAAGGGTAAATACAAAATATTGACCGCTAATTCATATTCAGAAGCAAAAGATATACTGGATGAATTTCTCCCCTCTCTTGTAATCATTTCATACGAACTGCAGGATGGTGTTGGACTTGATCTTTGCGAATACATGCAAAAAAGAAAAAAATTCCGCTCGGTACCTGTAATTGTATTAACCTCAAATGAAAATGACGAAACACTGAAATTCAAAGCTTTCGGTGCAGGCGCCATAGATTTCCTGGAGAAGTCAAAAGTAAATGAGGATTTTGTCAAATATGTGGATGAAATTGTTGAAATTATATCAATTTCAGATATCAGCGGCTCATCGGCATGGATAGTTGATAACGATATAGCGGAAACACAGTTTCTCGAAAATATTCTCAAATCCACCGGGATAACTGTGTCAACGTTTTCTGAGCCTTCCGAGCTTCTCAAAAATTTAAAAAACAATACCCCTGATATTATCATCGCAGATTTGTTTATGAAAAAGATGGACGGAATGGAGCTTACAAAAGAACTTCGGCATAAAAATTCTCTGAAAAATGTCCCTATCCTAATACTGGCATCTTCAAGAGAAAGCTCATTCATGAGAACACTTCTTCTTCACGGTGCAAACGACTACATCCTCAAACCGTTTTCAGCAGAAGAAGCAATACTGAGGGTAACAAGCAACATTAAAACAAAAAAACTGTACGATGATTTGGAGAAAACAAACAGACAGTTATTCAAAAAAGCAACCACCGATTCTTTGACCGGCCTTTATAACAGACGTTTTTTCATGGAACAGCTGGAGCATGTCAACTATAATGCCGGACGTTACGGTCACAGCTTTGGGGTAGCTTTGTGGGATATCGACCATTTTAAAAATATAAACGACCGGCACGGCCACGATGTGGGTGACAGGGTATTAATAAAATTAACAGAAGCAATAAAAAACTCTGTCCGCAAATCTGATATTATCGGGCGTTTCGGGGGAGAAGAGTTCATCTGTATTTTCCCCGGTCAAAAAGAAGCGGATATGCCGGCAATTGTCTCAAAGCTGCTGGAAGCGGCAAGAAATTTAAATATTAAGGAAGATTGTAAACAAATCCCTGTAACAATAAGCATCGGAGCTGTTTTTTGCAAAAACACTTCTGAGAACTTGGACAATATCATCAAAAATATAGACAATCTCATGTACAGGGCAAAGTCAGACGGCAGAAACAAAGGATATATCAGCATCGGCAAAAAAATTATCGAAGTAACATAAAAAATACTTTACAAAACTTTTTTAATGAGTATTATGCAAACTATGAAAATAAAAATAATGCTAATCAATAATGCTTGGTGGTGGACAGTTAACGGAATAAGTTAGGTTGTTCACTACCTTTGTGTAAAAATATAAGGGCCGTGTGGTGAACAACCACACGGCCTTTTTTTGTATCTTAAGGCCGTGGATTGTACCACGGCCTTTTTTTATATCAGGAGGAAATATGATATACCCGGACAAAGAGAGATTTAAAAAACTTTCAGAAAAATATTCTCACATTACCATTTATCGTGAGATTGTAGGCGACACCCTTACCCCCATAGGTTTGTTGAAGAATTTCTCCAACAGAGACAGTGTATTTTTGCTGGAAAGTGCAAATCTGGACAAGACTTTTTCAAGGTTTTCGTTTTTCGGAATAAATCCAAGCGAAATTGTTTCACTTAAAAACGGCAGTCTTAACGTTGAGAAAAACGGCAAAAAAACAAAAATCGATATAAATCCGGTGGACTATCTCAACAGCAAAATAGAAAAATTTAACGGATATGCGGATCCCAAGTTCGGAGCATTTTCCGGAGGATATGTGGGTTATTTCGGTTATGAATTCATCAACTATACGGGGACTCTAAGACATAAACTCACCGAGCCTGCCGATGAAAACCTCATTTATCTAATGCTTATGAATGAATTCTATGTCTTTGACAACAGGACAGGAAGGGTTTATGCCGCCTGTAATGCAGAAACTAACGGAAATTTAGAAAGTAATTACGAAACAGCCGTAAAAAGAACAAGAAAAATGGCTGATGAAATAAACGACTTCAATTTTGACAACTACACATCCGCTGATAAACTGAGCGTTTCAAAAGAATTTTCTAAAGAAGAATTCGAAAAAACGGTTAATAAGCTAAAATCCGATATCGCTGACGGGGAGCTTATACAATGCGTCTTTTCCAATAAATATGAAGTAAAGGGAAGCATCCATCCTCTGAGCTTTTACAGATCCTTAAGAAATGTAAATCCTTCTCCATATATGTTTTATTTCAAAATGAAAGATAAAACAATGCTGGGCTCATCCCCTGAAATTCATCTGAAAGTGGAAAGCGGTAAGGCAACACTAAAACCGATAGCCGGGACATATCCCGTCGGAGAGGATATTGAAAAAATCAAAAAAGAGCTTCTTGAAGATGAAAAGGAAAAATCCGAACATCTGATGCTTCTTGATCTGGCCAGAAACGACCTTTACACAAGTTGTGACACCGATTCAGTAAAAGTGGAGAAATCTTTTAATGCGGAAGTCTATTCACACGTAGTCCATATCGTTTCAGAGGTATCGGGAAGACTCAGAGATGACAAAACATCACTCGATGCATTTGTAAGCACATTCCCGGCAGGGACGGTAAGTGGTGCACCTAAAATCAGAGCAATGGAAATAATAAGTGAGTGTGAAAGATCACCGAGAGGATTTTACGCAGGCTGCGCCGGTTATATCTCTTATAACGGAAATCTTGATACATGCATAACCATCAGAAGCGCCATGGTAAAACCCGATAAGACAATCATTCGGGCAGGAGCCGGCATCGTTTACGACAGTATACCGGCAAAGGAATACCATGAAGTGGAAGGTAAGCTGAAAGCACTCTTCACGGCTATAGACAGAATAAAAAATCTGGAGGGCGAAAATGTTTTTGCTAATTGATAACTACGATTCATTCACATACAACCTTTATAGTCTTTTCTTAAAAGCTGGGGAAAAAGTCGATGTGATAAAAAATGATGAATTTATACCAGCAGACAGATACGAAGGCATTGTTATATCACCGGGGCCTTCAAACCCTTCAAACTCAGGCACTTCTTTAAAATATCTGGAGCACTATCTGGGCTCAAAACCCATTTTTGGAGTCTGTCTGGGAATGCAGTGTATCTGCCATTATCTCGGATACCCTGTAAGAAGAGCGGCTTCAATCAAACACGGCAAACTGGATACAGTAAAGAAACAGCACGAAAGTATACTCCTTTCGGGACTTACCGAATCATTTGATGCAGTAAGGTACCATTCGCTGGTTGTAGATGCGAATGATATAGCAATAGCGCGATCAGCTTCGGATAATGAAATAATGGCTGTCGAAGACTCCGCAAAACACTTATTCGGAGTACAGTTTCATCCGGAGTCCTATCTCAGCAGTCAGGGACAAAAGATAATTAATAATTTTATAGAATACTCAAAAAGCAGCAACAGGGAGGTAAGCTATGCATAATATTTTACAAAAAGTCAATAACGGCAAAGTGCTGGATTTTGATGAAGTAAAAACACTCTTTAACGGGATACTCACCGGTGAAATATCTGAAGCCGGGATCGGTTCCGCTCTGATAGCCATGAAACTCAGAGGGGAAACAGCTGAAGAGGTCGCTGCAGCTGCAACAGTTTTAAATGAGCATAAGGTAAAGTTTCAGCACTCTGCTACAAAAACTATCGACACCTGCGGAACCGGCGGTGACGGGAAATCAACCTTAAATGTCTCCACAGCAGTTTCCCTGGTCCTGGCGGCAATGGGAATAAAAGTATTAAAACATGGAAATATGGCACAAAGCGGAAAAGTCGGGTCAGCAGACATACTGGATGAACTCGGAGTCCCAACAAAACTTGACGAAACAAACTCCCGTACCTATTTCAACAATAACAACTTCATTTTCCTTTTTGCCCCTCACTACCATCCGGCATTGAAAAATGTAGCAAAAATAAGAAAAGATCTTCGTGTGGCAACCATTTTCAACTATTTGGGACCCATGCTGAACCCGGGCTCCCCCGATTATCAGACAATCGGAATCAACAGGACTGATAAACTGGATCTGTATGCCGAAGCCCTCAGGATACAGAAGAGAAACAACATTATCGTTTACTCCTCCAAAGACGGTTACGATGAAATCTCATCCTCCGATATAACCTATGTGCGCCATATCAAAGACGGGAAAATTGAAAAATTTGAAATAGACCCTTCCGGCTTTTTCGAAAAGTTTCCCATGCCTGTGGTAAATTCAAAAGAAGATGCCAAAAAACTTTTCCTGGAAACCATAGAAGGTAAAAACGAAAAGCTGACCGACCTGATTGCAGTTAATACAGCCGTCAGCCTTTACACAATGAATATGTATACATTAAAAGAAGGCTTTAATGCAGCACGAAAAATAATAAAAGAAGGCAGTGTGTCGGCCAAGTTAAATAAGATGATAATGGAAAAGGCTGTATAAATGCTTGATAAAATACTGGCGAACAAAAAATACGAGATTGAAGAAATTCCGAAAATTCTGCCAAAAAGAACAAAAGATATTATTGAGCCTTTACAAACACTAAAAAATAAACCGTTTATTGCCGAGGTTAAAAAGGCCTCACCCTCGGCCGGAGAAATAAAACCCGATGCATCACCCGCAGAACAGGCGGCACTATACGAGAAATACGGGGCAGGAGCTGTGAGTGTACTTACCGACAAGTACTTTTTCAAAGGCTCATTCGAATACCTGAAAGAAGTATCTGAAAAAGTTAACATTCCGGTGCTTTGCAAAGATTTTATCATTTCTGAAAGGCAGATAGAGGCCGCATATGCTTTTGGTGCAGATATTATACTAATCATTGCGGCCGTTTTAACACAGGAAGAAATTGGCAGATTATCCGAAAAAGCCCGTGAGATGAACCTTTATATTCTGTATGAAATTCACACACCTAAAGAATACGAAAAAATAAAAGACTTTTCACCTGCTTTGGTGGGTGTAAATTCGAGGAATCTGGATACACTCGAAATTGACAAGCAAAAAGGTGCACAAATTTTAAAAACACTGCCGGACAGTCTTCTTAAAATCGCTGAAAGCGGTATAAACAGCACCGAAGATGTAGCAAATTTCCGCAGGGCCGGAGCAGATGCTTTTCTTATAGGTACTTACCTTATGAAATCAGACAATATAAAAGAAAGTTTTCAAAATTTATACAGAGGGCTGAAATAAATGTTTGTAAAGATTTGCGGCATGAAGACAGACGAGCAGATAATATATGCTGCAAAGCTGAATTACAGTATGATAGGTGTTGTGCTTCACAATAGGAGCAAACGGTTCGTGGGTATTGAAAAAGCAAAAGAGCTGGCAAAATGTGCTAAAGAAACAGGGATTAAAAGTGCTGCCGTCGGACTCACTTACGATGAGGTTCAAAATGTGGCTGAATACTTTGACTACATACAAATTTATGAACCGGTAAAAACAAAATTTCCGACAATCTTTGCAACATCTGAAGAGCCTGCTGACAATATAAAATACGAATACCTTTTGTATGATATGAGCAGAGGTTCGGGCGCTTTTGAAAATTTCAGAAGCTGGATTGAAAAATACAGAGAAACTATCATACTTGCAGGCGGACTTAATGCAAATAATGTTGCACGTATCATCAGAAGATACCGGCCGTTCGGAGTGGATGTTTCCAGCGGTGTGGAAGATGAAACGGGAGAAAAAAGCTTTGACAAAATGAGAAAATTCATATTGCAGACAATGTTTTAATAAAAAGAGAACATAAGATTACATTTGGCAAGGGGGAAAGATGAAAAACGGATTTTACGGGGAATACGGGGGTCAGTTTGTGGCGGAAACGCTCATGCCGGCCTTGAACGAACTGGAAAGAAATTTCTTTAAAGCAAAAAATGATGCAAATTTTAACAATAAATTTCTTAAATATATGAATGATTACGCAGGCAGGCCGACACCGGTCTATTATGCTGAAAATCTTTCAGAGAAATACGGTTTTAATCTTTACCTGAAAAGGGAAGATCTGCTTCATACCGGAGCACACAAAATTAACAATACAATTGGGCAGGCTTTGCTTGCCCTGCAGATGGGTAAAAAGCGGATTATAGCAGAAACCGGTGCAGGGCAGCACGGCGTGGCAACGGCCACAGCATGTGCACTTTTCAATCTGGAATGCGAAATATATATGGGAAAAACGGATGCAGAGAGACAAAGAGTTAACGTTGAAAAAATGGAAATGCTGGGCGCAAAAGTCACTGTTGTGGATAAGGGGAGCAAAACACTTAAAGACGCTGTCAGTGCCTGTTTAAAGGACTGGGTGGCAAATGTGGACGATACCCATTATCTGCTCGGTTCAGCTTTAGGTCCGCACCCTTTTCCGTCTGTAGTATCCCACTTTCAATCCGTTATCGGCCGGGAAGCGAGGGAATACTTTGAGTCATCAGGCAAACTGCCCGACTATGTCATTGCATGTGTAGGCGGAGGCAGCAACGCCATCGGTATTTTCAGAGGATTTATGGATACGGAAGTTGAGCTTATCGGTGTGGAAGCGGGAGGATTAAGTGATAAACCCGGAGAACACGCCATAAGATTCAGTAAAGGCCAAAAGGGAATCTTTCAGGGTTCGCATTCATATGTAATTCTGCAGAAAAACGGACAGATTGCCCCTGTTCATTCCGTTTCAGCAGGTCTTGATTATCCAGGTGTAGGGCCTGAGCATGCATTTTTAAAAGACAGCAAAAGAGTAAAATACGAATTCTGCAGGGATGAAGATGCAATTTTTGCATTTTATGAACTCGCCCGGAATGAAGGAATCATACCGGCACTCGAATCAAGCCACGCTTTGGGATATATATTCAAAAACAGTAATTTTTTCAAAGAGAAGAATATTCTGCTGAACCTTTCCGGCAGAGGGGACAAGGATTTGGAAATTGTCAGGGAATACAGAGGAGGAAGCCTGTCATGAAAGGAATCTACATGATGATCGGATATCCGGACATTGAAACATTTAAAGAGGAATTCATTTTTTCCCAGAACTGCGGGCTTGATTTTGTGGAAATCGGTATCCCCTTTAACGACCCGGTGGCTGATGGTCCGGTTATTTCCGGAGCCGGAGAAAATGTTCTGACAAAACAAATAAACATTGAAGAATTAATGGATTTTATCCGTGAAAACAAAAAAACCAAAATATATATAATGACTTATTCCAATATAATTTATCATTATGGAGCCGAAAATTTCAGTAAAAAATATAAAAGTACAATTGATGGAGTGATTATAGCTGATTTGCCTAATGAATATCACTGCTTTTTCAAGGAAAAAGGGTTCGAGATTCCGATCATTCCCTTTGCTACAACAGATACCGACGCCGGTAAACTCACACAATATCTTGATGGTCAGAATTTTATCTATTTTGTCGGACTGAAAGGCGTTACGGGCTCAAAAGCGGACTTAAACAATCAGGTAAATATCAAAAAAATAAAAGAAGTAAAAGAAAAATCGGGTTACAAGGTGATTTTTGGTTTCGGAATCAAAACACCGGCTGATGCATCGGCTGTTATGAAATTTGCCGACGGTTTCGTGGTGGGAACAGAGGTTGTAAAAAGGCAGCCGGAGCCGGAAGAATTCAAAAAATATGTTAAATCGCTGGCAGAAAGCGGGGAAAAACAGTGAACTGGTTAAGTGGTGAATTAGAAATAGTTTATTTGGTGTTCTACCAAAAATCACGCATTCATATACGTAATGCGTGATCGGAGAGATAATTAGAGGTTGTAGGAGTATTAGAGGTACTATGGGTAGTTGAGGTGCCAACTGAGTTCACCAATAACAAATATACTACTCAACAAATTACTCAAGCTCAGGCTTTTCAGAAAAAATAATGGAAAAGCCAGTCGAGGCGGCCGCGTTTAATAAAATACATACCGCTGAATTTCATGATCTCACGAATTTTCCGCCTCATCTCAGGAGTATAGCAGTGGATATGACAATCTTTGCATTTGGGTTTAGGGTCAAGCGGACACTTTTCGTCCCTTTTCAGAGCATATTCCAGAACTTCTCTGCACTCAGGACAGTATCCACCTTCATATCTCCCATGATGAGTTTTGCAGTAAACATGGATAAATTTTCTTAAGATTTTTGCATCTTTTTTTATCCGTTTTTCTTTAGTTTTCATAAGCAAAAGCCGGTTTAAACATTCCTTTAAGCACACTTGCATATTTGTTCGCTATATCGTTCTTTACGGTCGAAATGTTCCGTGTTAAAAGTCAAGCATTTTTTGCAACCAAAGTTAAATTATTTGCATGATCCGGATCATACGGTTTGCCACTTTTCAATACACCAAATGCCTGCCTTATCAACTT
>NZ_JAXKVW010000023.1 GCF_036172515.1 Flexistipes sp. | reverse complement strand
GAATAATTCAGGAAGCGCGGCTTCAGCCGTGCACAGCTTATTTCGAAACCCTGTATTATCAAGCATGCGGGACTACCAGGGCACTTAATAATTAAGTGCCCTGGCCTAAAACTGAGAAAAACACATTATTCAAAGCTCTTGATTCTTGAAAATTTTAAAAAAATGATTGAGGCACTGAAAGGAGAGGAATAAATCAATAATGTTTCCCTGGATATGCTCGAAGTATGCGAGCCTGGCAAAAAGTGTAACATATGTGTAACACAGTAACATATTGTTTTTTGAATATTTGTAAGTGACTGATAAAAAAGTGGTGCCCAGGGGCGGAATCGAACCACCGACACGGGGATTTTCAGTCCCCTGCTCTGCCGACTGAGCTACCTGGGCTTTTGAAATGCTTGGAGTTTTTACAAAAATTACCGTAAAAAGTCAAGCGTTTTTTTGAAAAGGCGACGCCCGGATTCGAACCGGGGTACACGGCTTTGCAGGCCGCTGCCTAAGCCACTCGGCCACGTCGCCATAATTTGTCATCTAAGCTTCCAAACAACTGACTAAACCGGAGAATGTCTCCTGAAATAACCAAGCGTTACTTCTATAAAAAATATCTGTTATTGTCAAGGACTTTTAGATATTTAAATCCATCAAAAGAACATAATCCCGCTAAAATTATTTCTTAAAGCATACTGCATATAAGAGTTATCCAGCATATTAACATAAACATATGTATCAGATTTAAATTCATCCATTTTGGCCTGAGGAAGTTTTTTTGTCGGAGCTTTAAAACGCAAAGGATTAAGATAATTTCCATATTTTTTGATACTGTAATGAACATGGGGGCCGGTGGCATAGCCGGTAGAGCCGACATATCCTATAATATCGCCCTGTTTTACATACTCCCCTTCATTCAAACCTCTTTTAAATCCTGAGAAATGAAGATAAAGTGTATAATAGCCGTTGTTGTGCTTTAATTTAATATAGTAACCGTTAGCATTGGTATAACCCCTGACTACAACTCTTCCGTCTGCTGTGGCGCGCACCGGCGTACCTGTAGGTGCAGCATAATCCACACCGTTATGCTTCCTGTATACGCCTAAAACCGGATGAAGTCTTCTGTTTTGAAACTTAGAGCTTATCCTGAAAAATTTAAGGGGTGCTTTGAGGAAACCTCTTTTCAGAGATTTGCCGTTTGGTCTGAAATAACCGCTTATCTTCCCGTCTTCAAAATAAAGACCTCTGATCAGCCTGCCCTGGTTGACAAAATCCACGGCAAGAATCTTTCCGTAACCGATAAATTTTCCTCTGCAAAATTTCTTCTCCACTACAAGTCTGAAACTGTCACCCGTTCTAATATCATTAAAAAAATCCACTTCCCATTCAAGTATATTTGCCATACGTACTGCCAGAATATCCGATTCACCGACTTTTTGCATTGCGTAAAAAAGAGAGTGGGAGATTTCCCCCGAAACAACTGTTCTCAAAATATTTACAGGATACTTAACAACCTCTATCGTAATTGTTCCGTCTTCGTTTCTCACAATGTGGATTTCTTTGGTGATATTAATCTTGATAATTACCTTATTATTTGTTATTTCAATTTTATCTCCTATCTGAAGAGTAAAGTCAGGCACCTTTTCCTTTATCATTTGGCTAATATTTATGATTTCAGCCGGAGTAAATTTCCCTCTAAAAAGGTCATAAAGTGTATCGCCCCGTTTAACTGTATAAGCTCCAGCAGTTCCGCAAATAAACAGGGAAAGAAGAATAAAAACAATTAAAGTTTTTAGTCTGTATATCATAAAATCACCTTTTGACGTATTTTTTGTATACAATTATATAAATCAAAACCAGCAGTAAAAGCAAGGGAAGAATTATCATAGTTATTGTTGCAAGCTTTTCTTTCACCAGTTCAATATTTTTCCCCACATAAAATCCCACATAAGCGAGAATAACCACCCATATGCCCGCACCTGCAGCAGTGTAAAAAACAAACTTGGCAACATTCATTCTGGCCAACCCGGCGGGAAAAGAGATATATTGTCTCACACCCGGAATTAATCTACCCGCAAAAGTGGTAATTTCACCGTGAGAAAAGAAAAAATTCTCCATTTTTAACAGCTTATCTTCACCCAGAAAAAAATAATTACCGTATCTGAACAGAAAAGCCCTTCCGAACCTTACGGCTAAATAATAATTCACCAAAGCACCGATTACACTGCCAAGTATCCCGCAAAATATCACCATAAAAATGTTCATTTGACCGGTTGCCGCCAAAAAACCGGCCGGCGGGACCACCACCTCACTGGGAAAAGGGAAAAAAGAGCTTTCAAGAGCCATCAGAAAAATAATACCCAAATATCCTAACGACTGGGTCAAACCGACTACAGCCAAAGCAAACTTTTCTATCACGCCTGATGCTCCAGCATCTCATCCGCCTGTTTTAAGGCATAAGGGGTTACTTCACCTGCAATCATTGTGGCAAGAACTTCTTTCTTCTCTTCTGTTGAGAGTGTCTTAATTCTTGTAAATGTCGAACCTTTTTCAGAAATTTTTGCAATATGAAAATGGCTGTCGCTTTTCGATGCAACCACCGGTAGATGGGTTATTACAAAAAGCTGCTTTGTTTTTCCGAGATTTTTCAGTTTCTCTGCCACTTTCCTCGCAGTAACACCGCTTATTCCGGTATCGATTTCATCGAAAATCAGTGTGGGTGTGTCATCCATACCGCTGAAAACTTCTTTTAATGCAAGCATTATACGAGAAAGCTCTCCGCCGGAAGCCACTTTTTTCAAAGGTGACGGGGAGAAACCTTTATTTGTAGCAATATAAAATTCCACATCAGCCCCGGCATTTGCATCTAATTCATCTTTGACATCTACATTAACCTCAAATTTTGCATCCTTTAGTTCCAACGATTTTAATATATTTTCAACCCGTCCGGCCAGATCTCTTGCTGCTTTTTTTCTGGATGCATTAAGCCTGCCGGCAATATTTTTAAGCTCTCTCTCAAAATCTGTAAGCTCTTTTTCATACTGTTCTATCTTTTCCTCATCAAAAGTCACATTATCAAGTTTATTTTTCAAATCATCCGCAAATTCCAGAACATCTTCAAAATCAGGCCCGTATTTTGACAAAAGCTTATCCAGCTGCATTTTTCTTTTTATAAGACTGTCGAGTTCCTCCGGGTCTCCATCCTGTTCGTAATAGAGATGAGATATGTTGTTAATACAATCGTTCAGTTCATAATAAACATCCTGAAGTCTGTTGTGAATCGATTCAATATCTGCATAATAATCAAAAACAGAAGAAATCTCTTTCAGCGAGGTATTAATTAAATCGCTGGCATTGTATTCGCCTTCAGAAAGCACCTGTAAACTCGTTGAGAGAGCTTCTCTGATTTTTTCTATATTATTTAAAAAGCTGATTCTGTTTTCAAGTTCGCGGTCTTTATCCGGCTCTATATTTAAACTTTCAATCTCATTCAGCTGAAATTCCATAATATCTTTATTCTTAAGTGTATCACTGTATTCCTTTTTTAATCTCTCCAGCTCAGAGGCAAGTTTTCTGTATTCTCTGTATTTAACGGAGTATTCATCTTTCAAGTCATTGTCAATCAAACCGTCAAGATATTTAATATGGTTTCTGGAGTTTAAAAGCCTTTGATGCTCGTGCTGTCCATGGAAGTCAACAAGGATATCAAAAATTTGTTTCAGCTGTTTCAGTGTGGCAATATGTCCGTTGAGCGATATCTTATTCTTGCCGTTGGAATCGACAGACCTTTTTACAACTATCTCATCCTCTATTTCAAACTCATCTCTGAGCTCCTCGCTCAGCATTCTGAAATCCCCTGAAAAAGCGCCTTCCACACTTACTTTTTTTTCGGGATCCCTTGCCATTTCCCTGCTAAAACGTTCACCAACCAGTAATTTAACAGCCTGAATTATCAAAGATTTGCCGGCACCGGTTTCGCCGGTGATAATATTAAGACCTCCTGAAAACTCCAGACTGATTCTGTCAATTATGGAAAGATTGCTGATATTTAACTGGGTAAGCATCAGGTGCTGCCCCACCCTAATTTTTCCTTTAACAGTGCAAAATAATTTCTTTTCTGTGACACAATCAATTTTACCGGCTGTGGAGATTTGTATATAAAAATTTCCTCTTTCAAAGACATTTTTCTGCCGATTTGGCCGTCATAGGTTATAAAAACTTTCTCGTCATCATTTAAGATACGTATCTTAATTTCACTGTCATCGTGTATAACAATGGGTCTGTGGGTAAGTGAATGGGGACAAATCGGTGTCAATATGATGGAATTGAGCGTAGGATAAACTATCGGGCCGCCCGCTGCCAGAGTATAAGCAGTAGAGCCTGTGGGAGTTGAAATGATCAGCCCGTCAGCTCTGTATGTATTCACATACTGATTGTCAATATGAACTTCTATATCAATAATCCTTGCCAACGCCCCTTTGTTGATAACAATATCGTTTAATACCTCTGTAGTGAATACTTTTTCTTCATCATAAAAAATATCGCTTATCAGCTTCATACGGTTATCGAATTTATAGTTGCCGGAAAGCACTTTCTTCACAGTATCAAGAGCTTCCTCTACTTTTGTTTCCGTGAGAAAACCAAGCCTGCCGAGATTTACTCCCAAAATAGGGATATTGGCTCCGGAAATAATCCTGTTGGAGGAAATCAAAGTGCCGTCTCCGCCCAAGACAATAAGAAGATCTGCATTGTTTTTAATCTCGTTATGAGTGGTAAAGTCGGAGTAGCCGAGTACCGAAGCCGTTCTTTCTTCCAGCAGTACATTCTTGCCTTCTGACTTCAGATAGTCGCAAATCTGAATAGTTATGTCCGCCACTTCCTCAGCATGAGGTTTAACAACAATAGCTATATTCTTCATCATTAACAACCTGCTCTATAATTTCATTGATATTTTCGATTTTATTAATATTTTCATCATACCTGAAATAACTCAAATACTCAATATTGCCTTTCGGTCCCTTTATCGGAGATTTAGCAAGCCCGGCAAATTTCAGGCCGTACCCTTCGGCCGCGTTGATTACTTTAAGAATAACCCTTTCATGAACACCGATGTCTCTCACCACCCCGTTTTTGCCCACTTCATTTTTTTCAGCCTCAAACTGAGGTTTTATTAAAAAAACAGCTTCTGTGTTCTCTTTACAGAATAAGGCTGTTTTGGGTATTATCCTGTTCAGCGAAATAAATGATACATCACATACAATTATATCATATTTCTCACCAAGAAGCTCATATTCTGCATGACGAAAATTAACCTTCTGCAAATTAACCACTCTCGGATCTTTGGTCAGTGAATAATGCAGCTGGTTTTTGCCCACATCCACAGCCACTACCTTTTTTGCTCCGTTCTGCAGAGCAACATCTGTAAAACCTCCGGTGGAAGCACCTATATCAAGAACTGTTTTACCATCAAAATCTATTCTGAAAACGTTTTTTGCTTTATCAAGTTTCAATCCCCCTCTGCTCACAAAAGGGAGGGGTTCCTTAACATATATCGGGATATCCTCTAAAACACGTGTTCCCGGTTTATCCAGAAGGTGATTATCCGTATAAACATTGCCCGACATAATAAGTGCCCTGGCCTTCTCTCTGCTTTCAGCAAAACCTCTGTCTATCAAAAGTACATCTAATCGTTTTTTGGCCATAAATCTTTTACTATATCAAAAATATAATCTGCGTTAAGGCCTATGGATTTTCTCAGAGAAGGGATATCCCCATGCGGAACAAATTCATCCGGAATACCGAATTTTCTGATTTCGCCTTTGTAGCCGTTATCAATGAGAAGAGATTGTATTTTTTCACAGGCTCCGCCGTTTAAAGCGTTTTCCTCTATTAGTATAACACCCTTCTTTTCATAAAGAACCTCCAGCAGCTTTTTACTATCCAAAGGCTTAACAAAACGCAGATTAACAAGTGAGCATTTATTTCCGGACTGTTTTATTTTATTGTAAAGTTTATAACTCTCCGAAAAAATATGCCCCACTGAAACAATAGCATAATCCCCTTGGTCTGAAATAATTTCAGGCTCTCCTAATTTTACCGGCTGACGGGCAAAATCATACTCATCTGCTGAACCCCGTGGATACCTTATTGCAACCGGTCCGTCCACAGAGCTGCTTAATTCTAACATTTCCTCAAGCTCATCGCCGTCTTTAGGCGCCATTATTGTCATATTGGGAATTAATCTAAGGTACGACAGGTCGAATGTCCCGTGATGAGTGGGACCGTCTGCTCCCACAATACCGCCTCTGTCGATACAAAACGTTACTGGTAAATTCTGCAGGGCAACATCATGTATGATGCTGTCAAAAGCTCTCTGCAAAAAGGTTGAATATATTGCCACATAGGGTTTGAGACCGTTCACTGCAAGTCCTGCAGAATACGTTACAGCAAATTGCTCTGCAATACCCACATCAAAGAAACGGTCGGGAAATTTTTCTGAAAAGCTGCGCAGACCCACACCGTCAGGCATAGCTGCAGTAAGTGCAACAATATTTTCATCTTTTTCTGCCATCTCACAAATTTTATCACCGAAAATGTCGGTATAGGTTTTCTTTTTGCCAAATTTTACGGCTTCGCCGGTTTTTAAATCAAAAGCAGACACACCGTGAAATTTTTCCGGATTTTCCTCTGCAGGCTTAAACCCTTTTCCTTTCTTCGTGCCCACATGAATAAGAGCAGGTCCGTCCTGTATCTCAGCATTGTGTAAAGCTTTAGTCAAATCCCTTATGTTATGACCGTTTATCGGGCCTATATATTTAAGTCCAAATTCTTCAAAGAGAACGCCGGGTGTAAAAAAACCTTTCAGGCCTTCCTCCATCTTTTTAGCCACATGAAGAAAAGCAGAACCCATAGGCGCATGCTCAAAAATATTGGCAACATCCTTTCGGAATCTGGTATATATTTCGCCGGTCATTATCCTGGATAAGTAGCTGGACATTGCCCCTACATTGGGGCTTATGGACATTTCATTATCATTCAGAATAACAATCATGTTTTTGTCAAGATGCCCCAAATAATTAATAGCTTCATAGGCCAGGCCGGCTGTCATTGCACCGTCACCTATTACCGCCACCACTTTCTGATCTTTGTCTTTCATATCCGAAGCCGTTTTAATACCCAGTGCAGAAGCTATCGACGTGCTGGTATGCCCAACACCGAATGCGTCATAAGGACTTTCCGAAATCTTGTTGAACCCGCTGATTCCACCGTACTGCCGGAGTGTGTGAAATTTATTTTTCCTGTCGGTTAAAATTTTGTAAGCGTAAGACTGATGACCAACATCCCAAACAATTCTGTCATTAAGTGGATCGAAAACTTTCAATAAGGCCAGTGTAAGCTCAACAACCCCCAAACTGGGAGCCAGATGTCCGCCGGTTTTGGAAACGGACTCAAGCATAAATTCCCTAACCTCTTGTGCAAGCTTATCTAACTCTTCATAATTAAGCTTTCTTATATCGTCAGGCAGCTGCAGCCTATCAAGAATTTCCAAGTTCTCCTCCAATGTCCATTTATGCATAATTGCACATTTTTTTGCTGTGTGCCGCTTAAAAGAGATCTCCAGGCTCCACTATGTTCCGCTTGGGATAAATTATGTCATCCCGACCGAGGATGGATCTCTTGTTAAATAACTTTTTTTCTTACCCCATCCTATTTTTCCCCCGAGTTTGAGCAAGGGGGGTATTTTTTCGACTAATATGTATACTCTACTAACTAATTATTTCTGTCTATTACAAAACGAGCAATCTCTGCCAATGGCCGTGAAGCTGCTCCATAACAGTCAACAAGTGCTACGGATTCATCAATTAATGCTCTGGCCTTCTTTTTTGATTCATCCACTCCATACAGCCCCGGATAGGTGGCTTTACCTTTTTTCAGGTCGCTGCCTGCATCTTTGCCCAGCTGTTCTGTAGTGGCGGAAATATCCAACAGATCGTCAACAATCTGAAACGCCAGCCCAATATTTATACCGAATCTTTTTAAGCGTTCTTTGTCCTCTTCACCGCCGTAACCGAGGACTGCCCCCAATTCAGTACAGTATCCCAGCAAAGCTGCTGTTTTATAATTATGTATGAAATCAAGCTTTTCAGCTGTAAAATACGAATTTTCAGATTCAACATCAACAAACTGACCGGCGATCATCCCTCTGTCTCCACCCGCTTTTGCAAGTTTCAATGCAGCTTCGCAGCGCAGTTTTTCTTCAGTTTCCGGATTTATAACAGGATCCAGCATCACTTCAAATGCCTTTGTCAGTAAAGCATCCCCTGCCAGTATAGCCGTTGCTTCACCGAACATTTTATGATTGGTGGGATTACCCCGTCTGTAATCATCATCATCCATTGCCGGTAGATCATCGTGGATGAGTGAATAAGTGTGCAGCATTTCCACAGCCGCAGCATAAGGAATAACCTTATCAAAATCATTATCGAAAATTCCATAAGAAGAATATATCAAAACAGGTCTGAGACGTTTGCCCCCGGCGAGAAGGCTGTATCTCATAGCTTCAGTCAATCCTTCGGTATTTTTATCGAAACTGCTTAAATTCGTTTTCAGCCAGTTTTCCGTTTTTTGTGCCCAGAACTGCATATATTTTTTAAGATTGAATGTCGTCATCAAAGTTCTCCGTAATTAAATTTTCTTCCTCATCCGTACCCAGAACTTTATTCACCCTTAACTCCACATCATCAAGTATTTTTTTACATTCTTTGCTTAATTTCATCCCTTCCTGAAAAAGCTTCAGGGTCTCTTCAATACCGTAATCGCCTTCTTCAAGCTGATTAACGATCTCCTCAAGGCGTTTAATCTTTTTCTCAAAAGTTTGATCTTTACTCATAAATTCCTCTTTGCATTACTATTTTCCAATATCAGCAATATTTTTTATATATGCAATATTTTAAAAAATTAACAATATCTCTGTTTACATAAATTAGCAAAAGTAAAATAAAAAAGCAAACGTGACGATAAATAAATGTAATTGGAGGTGGTTAGAGGTGGTTAGAGGTAGTTGGAGGTAGTTGGAGGTAGTTGAGGTAGTAGGGGTAGTAGGGATTAAATATTGTGTCCAGTGAAATCACCAAAATTGACGAAGGTACTCAAAACTTATTACTTAACACTTAACACTATTTCACTATAAAATAGGCATAGTTATTAAAAAAATGGGAGGGGAACTTTTCAAGTAACTCGGGTTTTAAAAAAGAAAACTTTTACTGAATTTAAAACTGTCAACAGTGCCGCTCCCACATCGGCAAAAACTGCCGCCCAAAGTGTTGCCATACCGAAAAAGGAAGCAAGCATTACAGCAATTTTTATTCCCAGTGCAATGGCAATATTTTCAGAAAAAAGTCAAAGTGATTTTTTTGAAATATCATATAAATCGTTAATTTTATACAGTCTGCTCCCCAAAATCACAATATCCGCCATATCCACCGACAAATTAGCCGCAGTCTGCCCCATAGCAATTCCCGTATCGGCGTAACTCAGAAGTGCTGTATCGTTCAAACCGTCACCAACTGCAGCAACACTATGTCCTTTCTCTTTCAGCTTTTGCAGAATATCGAGCTTTTCATACGGGAGCAGTGAAAAATAATATTCTTCAATACCAAGCTCTGAAGCCACAGATGAGACCACTTCTTTTGAATCTCCTGAAACGATAACCGGGGTCACACCTCTTTCTTTAATTTTTTTCACCGTTTCAACTGCGTCTTTTCTCAATGTATCAGACAGCATAATTTTACCCGTAATGTTATTATTTTTAACCACATACAGGCAAATATATGAGTTCTCCGAAAAAATATTTTCATCTTCCACTGACAATTCTTTAAGCAATTTCTCATTACCAATATAATAAACATCACCGTTTACCTCACCTTTTATTCCCATACCGGCAATCTCACTAATATTATTAAACTGAAAATCACCGGCAAAATCTTCAAAAGCTGAGGCAATGGGATGAGATGAGTGGAGCTCAAGAGCAGCCGCTATTTCAAGAACAAACTTCTCTGAATAACCGTTTAACGATTCAGTTTTTTTAACGGAAAATTGGCCCCGCGTAAGTGTTCCTGTTTTATCAAAAAGTATATAATCGCACTCTTTTACAGTTTCCAGGAAATTGGCCCCTTTCACAAGAATTCCCTTTTTTGCCGCCACACCGATATTGGCAAAAAAGCTCAGCGGCACTGACAGCATTAAAGCGCATGGACATGAAATCACAAGAAAAACCAGGCCTTTATATACATGATCTGCAAAATCTGCTGTAGTGCTATATAAACCGAAAAGCTGCAAAAAATAAGGAATAAAGACAATAGCCACAGCGAGATATACCACCACCGGTGTATAAAAACGGGAAAATTTGGTAATGAATTTTTCCCTGTCAGATTTGTTTTGCGGAGCATCTGCAATCAGCTCCAAAATTTTTGACGTTGTGGATTCAGCAAAATCTTTTTCAGCTCTTATTTTCACACTTCCACTTAAAGGGGTCGAACCTGATACTACAAACTCTCCTTTTTCTATTCCCACAGGAAGACTTTCACCGGATATCGAAGACTGATCAAACTCCGTATATTCTGAAACCAGCTCTCCATCCACAGGCAGAGTTTCTCCGGCTTTCACCAGTATTATATCACCTTTAACAACCCCCTCGGGTTTTATATCGACAATCTCTTCCCCATCAATTCGGTGGGCAACGCCTGAGACAAATTTGGTTGTATCCAGTATCGTATTCTTTGAATTTTCAACCGCCCTTGCCTGCAACAGTTCTCCGATTCTGTAAAAAAGCATCACACCTGCCGCTTCTTCAAATGCGCTTATTGCTATCGCCCCCAATGTTGCAATACTCATAAGAAAATTTTCGTCATAGATATAACCGCGCTTCAAATTAACAGCTGCAGTTTTCAGAACATTTTTACCCGTTAAAATGTAGATAATTACAAAAAATACTGAATAAATATAACTATACTCACCTAAATCAGTTGTCCTGGAAAAAATGAGAACAAGTATATATACAGATAAAATCACCACATCTTTAAAATACCCGGCAGATTTCCCCGATTTACTCCTGCTAACTTCAACATCAGTTTCATGGTTTTTTACAATTCGAACAGCCTCATCAAAAACATCACCTTCAGTCTTTACGATTATTCTCTGGCCTAAAAGATCCACATTGGCATCCTCAACACCTTTGATCTCTTTGAGCTCATTTTCGATTTTCAATGCACAGGAGGGGCACCTCATATTTTCAAGAAAATATTCTCTGATTTTCATTCCTTACAGCTCCTCAAAATGTTCCAGTGCGGTTTCTATGATATGTTCTATATGCTCATCATCCAGTGAATAATAAGCAAACTTCCCCTGCTTTCTGACTTTTACAAGTTTAAGAATTCTAAGTTTTGAAAGCTGATGGCTCGCAGCACTCTGGCTGAAACCTGTATTGTCACAGATTTCCGTAACCGTCTTCTCCGATTCAAGCAATTCAAACAGAATTTTCAGCCTTGTGGTATCAGAAAAAGCGGTGAAGAAATCAGCCAGTTCTATAAAATTTTCTTCTGTAAAATTATCTTTCATAAGAAACCTCTTTTGCCTCATCTTCGCATGAACATATTATCATGTATTCACACATTGTCAAGAAATTTTTCATTTACTGTTTGTTGATTTTGTTTATATTTGCTGATTATGAGAAAATTTATAATTGTTTTAATCGCTCTATTAATATCAGCCGCCGCTTACGCCGAAAATTACACAACATTATCACCGGATGATTCCGTTAAATTGAATCAGGATTTATACTACAGAAAAAATTTTGCTTCCCAGTGGTGGTATCTTACCGGCCATCTTGAAACGGAAGACGGAAGAAAATTTGGTTATGAGCTCACTTTTTTCGCCGTTGGTGTTAATAAAAAAGAGTTCCAAAGTGCCTTCGGACTAAATAATTTGTTTATTTCACATTTTGCTGTAACGGATATAAAAAGGAATGAATATTACCAGAAAGAAGAAATTTCAAGGGGGGCATATGGTGCCGCCGGAGCTTCAGCTTCCAGACTGAATGTTTTTGTATACGACAATGTCTTAAGAGGTAGTTTAAACCAGATGCATGTGGAAGCAGAAGCGGAAAATTTTTCTATAAAGATGGATTTAAAGTCCGCAAAAAGACCTATTTTAAACGGCGACAATGGTTATTCAAACAAAGTCTACGGATGTGGAGAATGTGCTTCGCTGTATTTTTCCATCACAGATATGGATACTGCCGGTGTTATTGCAATTAACGGAGAAAATTATAATGTTTCCGGAAAAAGCTGGTTCGACAGAGAAATAAATTCGGATTATAACACAGATAAAATTGAAGGCTGGGACTGGTTTTCCATCATGCTTGATGACAATCGTGAATTGATGATTTACCGTATCAGGAACAGAAAAGGAAAAGCAAATAAAAGCTCATACGCTGTTCTTATAGACAAAAACGGGAAAAAGCAAAAGCTTGATTTCAGTAAAATTTCTCTCGACGTAACGGAATATTTCAAATCTGAAATCACAGGCTCCGAATATCCCGTCGGCTGGCATATCAGGATTCCCGAAAAAAATATTGATATAAAAATAAAGCCTTATGTGAAAAATCAGGAATTTATAGCAACCTATTCAACCTTTAACTATTACTGGGAAGGTGCCTGCAGTGTAACAGGAACAGACAAAGGAAAAGCTTATATCGAATTGACAGGGTATTAAATGGTATTAGGGGTGGTAAGGGTATTAGGGGTATTAGAGATTTATTCTGTTAAATCCTGCTACTTAATCTTGTGGTTAAGTGGCAGGGTAAGGGTGAAAAAATGATAAAACTGGAAAATGTTTCAAAAAAATACGGGAACAACGTTGTACTGGATAATTTAAACATTAACTTCAACAGCGGTGAGTTTATATCCATAATGGGGCCTTCAGGCTCAGGCAAATCAACACTTTTGAATATCATTGGTGCAATGGATAAGCCGGACTCAGGAAAAGTCATCATAAACAATGAAGAAATAAACCGCTTTAATGAAGAAGAACTGACACTTTTCCGGAAAAAACATGTCGGTTTTATTTTTCAGTTTTTTAATCTGTTTAACAACCTTACAGTTTTTGAAAATGTCCAGATACCGCTTCTCATTTCAGGAATAAAAGAGCAGAACAGTATAGAAGAAATCCTTACCTCACTCAATATCTGTGATAAAAAATTCTCATACGCAAGCCAGCTGTCAGGTGGTGAGCAGCAACGGGTAGCCATTGCCCGGGCCTTGGTTAAAAACCCCGACATAATTCTGGCTGATGAGCCCACCGGAAGCCTTGATTCAGAGGCAGGAAAGAATATTCTTTCCATTTTAAAAGAGATAAACAAAACAAGAAAAGTAACCGTCCTTTTGGTAACCCACGATATAAATGTCGCATCATCTGCTGAAAAAATCATCAAAATCAAAGACGGCAGGTTCTCCGATTGAATACATTAAAATTGATAGCGGTAATAACATTAAGAAATCTGAAAGAGGAAAAACTTTTCAGCATTATTTCGATATTGGGAGTAGCTCTCGGTGTTGGCCTGTTTATATCTATACTGGGGACAACTCAAACTGCAATAAACAGTTTTACAGAGGATATCAAAAAACTTAACCCTGACACAAATTATCAAATAGAACCGAAATTCGGCAAATATTTTGACGAATCCGTTTACAAATTATTAATCAGGAACGATTACAAACCGATACCTGTAATTAAAACAAACGGGCTCCATGAAAAAACCGACACAAGTATCAATCTGTTCGGCATAGACACCTTTTCAGCATTCAAACAGTCCCGCATAAAAATTTCACCTGAAAAAATCAACATACGTGTTTTTTTAAACGATATTGATGGAGCCATCCTGACAAAAGACGTTGCACAAAGAATTGGAGTAAAAACAGGAGATAATTTCAGCCTGGTCATAGGTAATAAAAAGGAAAATTACACGGTTGCAGGCATATTGTCTGCAAAGAGAATACCCACAGGCATATATCAGGATATAGGCAACTTTCAGGAGAAACTGTCAATATTCGGCAAATTAAGCCGAATCGACTTGGAAAGCAATAATGCTGACAAGCTGAACAATATTCTCCCGCAATCCGTGCGGTTGGTCAGCAAAGCAGGTGTCATCAAAAATGAAAAAGACATTCTGGAATCTTTTAAATTTAATCTGCATTTCATAAGTTTTATTGCAATCTTGGTGGGCTTTTTCATGCTGTACAACACAATTTTTATTACAGTTGTGAAAAAACGCCCACAGATCGGGATATTGAGAGCTTTAGGTGCGGATAAAAAACAAATTATTTTTCTCTTTATTGTTCAGTCAATAATTTTGGGTGTCATCGGCTCGTTTTTAGGTTTATTTCTTGGGCAGATTCTTTCATTCTACTCTTCGAAAATGGTGGAAGACACCGTCACTACAATATTTAAACCCGTTATTATTGAAGAGATGTTTGTTTTCAGCAGTTATGCGCTAATCGCTTTTATTATCGGACTTGCAATCTCACTGATAGCTGCAATTTTACCGGCTTTTGAAGCTTCCAGAGTAAAACCCACAGAAACGGTAAGAGAGGGAACTTTTGAGCTGAGATACCGAAAATTTTACAAAAAAGCTTTCGTATTGGGCATAATTTTAATAACTGTGGGAATCTGTTTTAGTCTGGCTGATTATTATCTTAAAATATTTGATCAACCTTTCTTTTCTTATGCCGGTGTTTTGCTTATATTAGCCGGCTTTGCAGCGGGTTCACCGTATTATCTGGAAAAATTTCTGCAGAAATGCCAAAACCTTTTAAAAAAAATATTCCATGCTCCGGGGACGATTTCCTCGGCAGATATATACAGCAGTCTCTACAGATTTTCCATAGCACTGATAAGTGTCACCGTCTCCACCGCTCTAATAATAAGCATGATGGTTTTAATAAACTCATTTGAAACATCACTTAAGCATTGGATAAATAAGAATCTTAAAGCTGATATTTTCATAAAATCATCTTCATGCTCGTCCAACTTCTGTTTTGAGCCGATAGACAATAATATCCTCTCAAAAATAAAAAATATTGATGGAATCGCAGCACTCAATCCTTTTATGGCGATGCAGGGCAAATTCAGGGGGCAGGATGTAATATACGGTTTTGGAAATGAAAAAGTTGTAAAACAGTACAATCACAACATGGAAGATTACAAAGTCACTGACAGTGTGGCTGTTTCAGAATATCTAAACATAAAATACGGCATAGAAAAAGGTGACGAAATTTTGCTTGATACCCCTGCGGGGCAGAAAAAATTTAAAGTACGGGAAGTATTCACAAGCTACTCCACCACTCAGGGTTTTATCATTCTCGACAAATCTTTTCAAAAGAAATACTGGAACTCTTCAGCCTTCACCCAGCTCAGTATTTTTCTGGGAAAAAATGCAGATACTGCAAAAACAATAGAAAAAATAAGAAAGGAATTAGGAGGTAAATATACTCTGGACATTTTGAACAACAAAGTTCTGAGACAAAAAGTAATGGGAATTTTCAACAACAGCTTTCAGATAACATACGCCATTCAACTGACGGCACTGATAATTTCACTTCTTGGGGTGGCCAACATGTTATACGCTGTAGCCCTGGAAAGAAAAAGGGAGATCAGCATCCTGAAATATCTGGGTGCCGATAATAAATTTTTAACAAAAATTTACATGATTTCAGCAGGTTTCATCGGATTCTGCGGAATAATTTACGGTGTAATTCTGGGCATTATCCTCAGTTTTATAATTATAAAAGTCGTCAACACAATTTCCTTCGGCTGGAGTATAAACATTCATTTAAACATCATTAATATGTTTGCAACATTGGTGATCCTGTTAATATTTGTAATACTTGCAGGTATCCTCCCTTTAAAAACAATAAAACAGACCGATCCCAAAAAATCAGTCAGCTACGAGTAATAAATATAAGTGTGTTTAAAGGTAGTTAGGGGTATTAAGAGTAGTAAGGGTAGTAACTGCTCACACAACTTTATCAACTTCCTCAACCTCAACTTTTACCTCACTATCTCACCTCATTAACATCGCATTTTTATTTTGCAGGTGAGTAAAAATCGGCTTCAGTTGACATTAATCGTGCATGCTGATATAAAAACCAAACTTTAATTGTGAGGTAAAATATGACAAATAGATTCACGAATCATAAAATTACAGATAAAGAGCTTTCCGAGCTTGATTCTTTGGCAAAAATATGCAGGGCAGATATACTCAAGATGACAACCCTTGCAGCCAGCGGACATCCCGGCGGCTCAATGTCCTCAATAGACATGCTGCTTTTGCTGTATAAGTTTGCAAACATCAGTCCTGATAATTGCCGGTCGCTGGATAGGGACAGAATTATTGTTTCCCACGGTCACACATCTCCTGCCGTTTATTCTGCACTGGGCAGAAACGGCTTTTTTGATATTGATGAAGCTGTTTCACAGTTTCGTCTTGCAGGCAGTATCTTTGAAGGGCATATCGAAAGATCAGTACCTGGTGTTGAATGGTCCACCGGCAATCTGGGTCAGGGATTATCAGCCGGGTGCGGCATGGCAGTATCAGGCAGATTAACAGGAAATGATTCCCAGATTTATGTACTCATGGGAGACGGTGAGCAGCAGAAAGGACAAATTTGTGAGGCAAGAAGATTTGCAGTTAAGCATAAACTCAATAACATTACCGCATTTATCGATTACAACAAACTTCAGATCAGCGGCAGTATAGAAGATGTCATGCCTCAGAACATTAGAGATGAGTACACGGCTGATGGATGGATGGTTTTTGAAGTTGACGGTCACAATCACAAACAGCTTTTCGATACTATAAAAAAGAGTAAAGAAGTGGACAGACCTGTAATGATACTTGCAAAAACAGTCATGGGCAAAGGCGTGAGTTTCATGGAAAATATTGCCGGCTACCACGGGAAACCCTTAAGTGAAGAACAGCTGGAAGATGCTTTAGCTGAGCTTGGTATTGAAAACAATCTTGAGCGTTATAAAAAAATGCGCAAAGAATTCCGTTTTAATGCAAAACAACATAAAATCCCCGAATATGAAACATCTGTAAACACAGGTCAGCCAAAAGCTTATACCGTTGAAACAAAAATGGACAACAGATCCGCGTTCGGTAACGCTTTAACGGACATCATCCAGCACAATTCATTAAAAAAATCCAACACACCAATAGCAGTTTTCGACTGCGATTTGGCCGGTTCGGTAAAAACAGACAAAATAAAAAAAGAATACGGTGAAGTTTTCTTCGAATCAGGTATACAGGAACACCATACTGCCACATGCTCGGGAGCAGCTAGTGTTAACGGGGTTGTAAGCTTTTTTGCCGATTTCGGAGTGTTCGGGATTGATGAAACATATAATCAGCAGAGGTTAAATGACATAAACGGAACCAATCTGAAAGTTGTCACAACCCATGTGGGAATGGATGTGGGAGAAGACGGCAAGACACATCAGTGTATTGACTATATAGGTACTCTAAGAAACCTTTTTGGTTTTAAAATAATAATACCTGCAGACCCCAACCAAACGGATAAAGCGGTAAGGTATGCCGCTGCGAATTACGGTAATTTTCTTATAGGAGTCGGCAGATCCAAAACACCTGTTATTTCTGATGAAAACAACAAACCGTTTTTCGGTGAAGACTACAATTTTGAATACGGTAAAATGGACATTTTGAGAAACGGTGACTATCCTTTGTTCACACACGGAGCCATGGTACCTTATGCTCTTGAAGTGCAGAAGATTCTCAAAGAAAAAGATGTTTCACTTAAGGTGATAAATGTCAGCTGTCCGGTTGCTGTGGATTCAAAAGAGCTGAACTCTTTAATCGATACCGATGTAATCTTTACCTACGAAGATCATAATAAATATACAGGTATTGGAAGTTTGATCGCTGACAAACTGCTGGAAAGTGGTGAAAAATGCCCCGGAATAGTAAAATTCGGTGCGGATAAATACGCTTATTCCGGAAAACCTGCCGAAGTTTTTAAATTGATGGGAATAGATCCTGAATCTGTTGCCGAAAAAATTCTAAAAAACATAAAATGAGACTTTTGAATAACTCTATTTGTCATGCTGAATTTATTTCAGCATCTCGTATTATCAATAAGTTATGAGACCCTGAAACAAGTTCAGGGTGACAATATCCCAAATATTCAAAAGTCTCAAAATAATAAGCCCCTACCAGTGAGGCTTTATAAGTTAAGGTTTCAAGTTTCGCACTTAGGTCGGTCATTGCGAAGCCTTGTGGAAACAGGGTTGTGGCAATCTCAAAATAATAAAAAAAGAGAGATTGCTTTGTCGTTAGCACTCCTCGCAAAGACTTACAATAGGTGCAAGTGCGAAACTTAAATTAAGGTTATGAATAATGTTCTTTTTCATGTTATTGAAAGTGGGACTTTATCATTTTGTTAATTGGGGTTGGTTCCCAACGTTGAACCTTGAACTTTGAACCGACAATCAGTTTTCTTTCTTTTTACCAAGATAAGCTTCCTGTACTTTTTCAGAAGTCAGAAGCTCATCAGAAGAGCCTTCAAGTGCTATATGACCAACTTCCAGAACATAGCCTCTATCGGCCAGTTTTAAAGCAGCCTTGGCGTTTTGTTCAACAAGAAGTACAGTAACCCCTTCCTCACTTATCTCTTTTACAACTTTAAAAATCGCTTTGACCAACAATGGGGCCAGCCCGAGACTTGGCTCATCAAGAAGGAGCATTTCAGGAGAATTCATCAAGGCTCTGCCTATAGCCAGCATCTGCTGTTCGCCACCGGATAATGTTCCTGCCAGCTGTTTTCTGCGCTCTTTTAATCGGGGGAAAAGCTCATATACCCAGTTTAGCATTTCCTTATCAAACGTTTTTTTTGTATAAGTCCCGAGCCAAAGATTTTCCTCCACAGTTAAGGTGCCGAAAACCCTTCTGCCCTCAGGCGAATGTGTTATCCCTTTTTTAACAACATTATGGGAAGGAATTTTTGTAATATCCTCACCCTTGAAATAGATTGAACCCTCTTTTACCTTTTCAAGACCACTTATAGCCCGCAGGGTAGTTGTTTTCCCTGCACCGTTAGCCCCAAGTATCGTTACAATCTCACCTTTTTTAACATCAAAGCTGATTCCCTTAACTGCCTGAATACTTCCATAATTTACTTTCAGGTTATCTATAACAAAAAATTTATCATTCGTCATCTTCATCACTCCCTAAATAAGCTTCAATAACCTGGGGATTTTTCTGAATTTCGGAGGGTTTCCCTTCGGCAATTTTTTCTCCGAAATTAATAACTGTAATATAATCGGTTAATTCCATAACCAGGTCCATATCATGTTCGATAAGCAGAATTGTTACACCTTGTTTCCGAATACCGTTTATTAGCTCAACCAAAGCGAGTGTTTCGCTATCATTCAGACCAGCTGCGGGCTCATCAAGGATCAAGAGTCTTGGCTCCGTTGCCATTGCTCGGGCAATTTCAACCTTTCTCTGGATGCCGTAGGGCAGACTGTTGGTGGGGTGTGATGCGTAATCTATTAAATCAAAATATTCCAGTGTTTCTTTTACATGCTGCCAGTTTGCAATTTCATCTTTATAAGATTTTGGTGTGTGAAATATGGTATTCCACCACTTTTGTCTGCTTCTGAAATGCCTTCCGGACATTACATTCTCTGCAACACTCATTTTTGAAAAAAGCCGAATTGTCTGAAATGTCCTCACAACCCCTTTCATAGCAATTTTATGAGGCTGCAAACCTGTAATATCTTCTCCATCCCACATTATTTCGCCGTCTTCAGGAGTATATATACCGGTAATACAGTTAAATACGGTGGTTTTACCGGCACCGTTAGGACCAATCACACCGAATATCTGGCCTTCATTAATTTCCATATCCAATCTGTTAACAGCAGTCAGACCGCCGAAAACTTTTGTTACACCTGATAATTTTAAAAGGGACATATTATTTCTCTCTCACAAATTTTGGAAATTTGCCGAACTTAAATGGTAAAATACCGTTCGGCCTGAGCACCATGGCTAATATCATGGCAAGACCGAATACAAGATAGCGTGCAGTATCAAATTGCCTGAAAACTTCCGGCAACACAAACATTACAAACGTACCGATAAGAATTCCAGGTATGGATGAGGGACCGCCCACCAGCACTATGGCAAAAAACAAGACTGATTCTTTGAAAGTAAAAGCTTCAGGACTGATGGCACCGTACTGTATTGCAAAAAGAACCCCGGCAGCACCGGCAATACCGGCTCCCAGTGCAAAAGCCAAAATACGATAAAACCGCACATTGATACCTATACTCTGGGAAGCTATAGGATCCTGGCTGAGATAATGAAAAGCCCTTCCGGCTTTGCCATGCTCAAGATTTTTTATTATAAGCAGCGTTATTATGAAAAAGAGAAAAGCCACATAATATATTGAGGTCTGTGACATCAGCTGGAAACCAAAAAGATTAAGCGAATCTATACCAAAGATACCGTTCGGTCCTCCTGTAAGTCCAAAAGCATCATTTTCCAGAACCTGTAAAAAAACCATATTCAAACCCAAAGTTGTTACCAAAAGGTAATCGCCCCTCAGGTGAACAATGGGAGCAGACAGACAGATACCGAATAACGCGGGAATTATAATTGCAAAAGGTATAGTTGCAACAATAGGCAGACCGTAGTGATAATTTAATATACCGCAGATATATGCACCCATTCCGAAATAAATGGCATGACCCATATCAAACATTCCGGCCCGACCTAAAACGATATCTTCACTCAATGCAACAATAGAAAATATTAAAAAAGTAATGCCGACTGCAAGCCAGCGCCCTTCTGCTACAAAAGGGTATAAAATAAGACAAGCAAAAAACAATATAAAAAGCAGATTTTTTGTATTTTTCATCAGACCTTCTCCGCTACCTTTTCACCCAAAATGCCAGTGGGCCGGAAAATAATAATTAAAATAAGAAGAAGAAAGGTAAAAGCATCTGTCCAGGTACTGGACACATAGCCTGCAATAAGAGCATTAAAAAGCCCCAGCAGAATTCCCCCCAGCATAGCACCGGGTATATTACCGATTCCTCCCATTATTGCAGCTACAAAAGCGTACAAACCATACTGCCATCCCATCTCAAAGGTTATTCCTCTATAATACATTCCTATAAATATCCCGCCTACCGCTCCGAGAGCTGAGCCGATTATAAATACAAGAGAAATAACTCTGTCCACATTTATCCCCATAAGTCTTGAGGCGTCTTTATCTATTGCTGATGCACGTATAGCAGTCCCCATTTTTGTTCTGTTTATAAAAAGATAGAGAGCAATCATCAGAATGAGGGAAAGTACAAGAATAAGCATCTGGATAAATGTTACAACAGTTCCTCCGATGTTCCATACAATATTCGGCACAAGATTACCGGGGAAAAAATTCACATTAGGACCCCAGGTAAGCATAATTCCGTTTTGAATAACAAGTCCGGCACCAAGTGCTGAGACAACTGCACTTAGTCTGGGTGCATTCCTGAGAGGTTTATATGCCGACTTATCAAGTGCAACACCGGCCACTGCAATTACTGCCATAGTAATCAGAAATAAAGCAATGACAGAAAAGAGGGAGGCTTCGCCTCCCAATATTTTTGCAAAAACAGTCATACCTACAAATGCTGAAAGAGCAACAAGGTCGCCATGGGCAAAGTTAATCAGCTTCAGAATTCCATAAACCATGGTGTAGCCCAGGGCAATCAGGGCATACAAACTGCCTATAGTGAGGCCGTTGATTATTTGTTGGAAAAAAATATCCATGACGACTCCTTGTTAAAGCATTTATTTATTTACTTACTACGTCGTAATTTCCGTTCTCATTGATTCTGTAAGTTAAGTACGAACTTCCAACACGCTCTCCGTCTTCATCCCATGCGAGCGGGCCGCTTAAACCTGGATAAGGCTCCATTTCCACCAGATAGTTTGCAATTGTTTTTGTATCAGTAGATTTTGTTTCTTCAATTGCGTGCATAATGGCTCTGAGACCGTCTGCATTCAAAACAGTCCAGATGCTTGGGGGCATTTCATTGTATTTTTCTTTGTAATCGGCAAGAAATTCCTTGGCAACATCATAAGGGAGAAGTTCCGGAGTGGGAACGTTAATGATATAAGCACCTTCAGCAGCTGAACCGGCCAGTTTTACAAAGTCAGGGTTGTCGTTGGCATCGCCGCCGATAAAATCAGCCTCAATTCCCAACTGCTTCTGCTGAGCTCTCAAAAGCCCGCCGTCGCTGTAATAGCCGCTGAAGTATATCACATCAGGATTCATTGATTTTATTTTTGTAAGTATAGGAGTATAATTTTGAGAATTAGCCTTGATTTTTCCAGTGTAAATAATGTTTCCACCTAATTTCTTGACTTCTTCCACTACAGCATTACCAAGTCCCTGGGCGAAAGTGGAATAATCCGTAATAACTGCAATTCTGTCATATTTTTTCTTGTTTATCATCCAGTCAGATGTGTACACTGCTTCCGCACTGTTAGGGTTGGAATTTCTGAAAAATGTCCAGTAACTGTTCTTAGTCAGAGCATCAGCTGTACCGTCACTTGTCTGCAATACCCCTGCTTTATAATATATTTCTTGCGCAGCCTGAGCACATGTAGATGTGTAAGATCCGATAACGGCAATTACACCTTTGTTTACAAGTTCACGACCGCAAATGGCTGCAGCCTGAGCGGTTCCTTCATCATCACATGTGTAAACTTTTATCTTTTTGCCAAGAAGTCCGCCTTCTGCATTTTTCTGCTCAACCAAAAGTCTGACTGCCTTGTCAATCCCCTGCCCCTCATTGGCATAGCTGCCAGTGATAGGAGCCTGAACCCCTATCTTAATTACATCCTCCGCATATGAATTTGAAACGAAAAAAGTTGCAGCAAATAACACTGCAAGTGTTGTGAAAAGTTTTCTCATGGTAACCCCCGATATAAAATTTTGTTTTGGAACCAATATACCTTGTTAACAAAAAAACAAGTGATTGTCAAGTATATTGAACATATTTCAATATAATACTAAAATGATAGCTGTTGTGCCGGTCTTTAAAGTAAAATATTTTTTTATTACAAAGCATTTCCAAAACCGGCATATTGTTCAGGATAGTATACAGGGAAAAGAGGCTGATATTATTTCAACTTCCTGAAATTTTTAAATTCTTTTAAATATATATGCTCCTGAAATATAACAATAACGAACTATTTTTAGCACCTTATATCAAATACTGTATTAATGTATAAGAAAATCTGCATACAACAGGCAATATTTATACATTCAGTAATTGTTAAATTTTTTACTAAATGAAACTTGGATCTTTATTTGGCAATCTTTCAAAATAAAACCGGGATGCATGAAGTGTAGGTATTAAGGGTAGTATAGGTAGTAGAGGTAGTATAGGTAGTAGGAGTATTAGGGATTTAATGCTATGTTAGCCTGCGCTGCGTCCACCAGTGGGTGCGGATTCAAGGTCCAACGTTCAATATTAAATACCCACGCAATTGATACACAAATTTACCAATATACAAGTATAACACTCAACCATTTCAACATGTTTTCGTCTTACCTCATGAGCATTGAACCTTGGCCCTGTGGACATGCTACAGTTTAGTAGACAGTAAGTTAAGCCAATGCTATAAAAAAAGCAGAGGTGCGAAATGAAGAAACGAAGAGTTTACAGTGAATCTTTTAAGCGAGAAGCTGTAGAATTATC